>NZ_JAXCHU010000037.1:0-1125 GCF_035984695.1 Glaciihabitans sp. GrIS 2.15 | reverse complement strand
GGCTGCAGGTGCAAACTGTTGACGTCGTATCCACCGGGGACCGCGCACCCCGTCAGCACAAACAGGCTGAGACCAAGAACACTCAGCCCCGAAACCAGTCGGCGCGGTTTCGCCATAGGGGTGCTCTGCCGCCGAGTTTCAGTCATAACAACTATTTTCTACGGGAGGTTGGGGTCGGGGGTGTTGTCGTCAGAGTTGGCCGGGGTGTTGTCGGGTTGTGTGCTCAGGTAACGCCATTGGCCACCGGTGAAGATCAGGCGAAGGTGGGCGACCACGTGAGCTTGAACCCCCGCTTTGGTGTAATCGAACGTGATTGGGGTGAGAGCAAAATCAGCACCCGCGCTGGTGGTGATGTAACTTGTGGCACCGGTAACGTTCACCCCGGTGACACTGCCACCACCACCGGTCGCACCCAGTTTGGTGACGAACTGTTCCCGGGTGAGTCCGTTACGCAAGCTGATATCAGCCAGGTCGTACAACGCGCCTAGATCTGTCGCCTTCAACGCGGTGATGACCGCGGCGACGGTGGGATCGGCAGTGTGCGGTGTGGCGTCGGCATTGTGCGGTGCGGGGGCCGCTTTCAAGTTGAAGTGCTGCCGTTGACCCACACCTCCACCGTCGCAGTTTGGGAGGCAGCGTCTGTGTGCCCGATGACTCGGACAGTCGCTGCACTGGATGAACCGTTTGCAACCGGCTGGATGATGTCACTACTGACCGCAGCTGCGGCGTACAGGGTGCCGGCCCCGTCGTAACGGAACTGTTCATCATGGGTGCCACGTACTTGAAGGCTGGCTTTCGCAGCTGGCAGGGTAAGACCCACACCTGGGGCGCTGAAGTAGAACTCACCCGCGGTTGCGTCCGATGTTGTCAGGTCGATGCGGAGATACGCACCGCTGGTTTGATCACGGAACCCCACGGTGGGGTCAGTGAAAGTTGGAACTGTCGCGGCCTGACTGGGACTGCTGCCACCGACCAGAACAGTCACAGCGAATACAGCAACCCCAAGGACAGCAATGCCACCTAAGGCAACGCCAATACGCTTATTCATGGGAATCCTCACGGGACACAGTTGTAGTTGTTGCCACCGGCGCGGCCGTTCACAATCCGAACAAGCTCGATGTCTGC
>NZ_JAXCHU010000036.1:0-1228 GCF_035984695.1 Glaciihabitans sp. GrIS 2.15 | reverse complement strand
GCCTTCACCTTCGGCCATGTACGACAACTCGACGCCATAGCCCGCAGATGGCTGAATAACCTCGCCGCGGTCGCGCCAATCGTGGCTGGCATCGACGATTACGCCCTGGTCGATATCGACGACACCATCAAGGAAGTCCACGGGTATCAGAAACAAGGTGCCGGGTTCGGCTACTCCCACGTCCGCGGCCTGAACGCGTTGATCGGCATCGTCTCCACCGCCACGGCGGCGCCGATCATCGTGGGGTCCCGGCTACGCCGCGGGCCGACGAACTCCGTGCGCGGGGCCGAGAAGTTCGTCTCCGACATCCTCGCGACAGTGAGCCGGTTGCGGTCGACGACCGCGACCGGACTCGTGCTCCTGCGCGCCGACAGCGCCTACTACGCCCACTCGGTTGTGGTCGCCGCACATCGCGCCGGGGCGAAGGTGTCCATCACCGTGCGGATGGATTCTGCGGTCAAACGCACCCTCGCCACCATCGCCGATACCGCGTGGACCACGATCCAGTACACCAACGCGATCCTCGACGAAAGCACAGGGAAGTGGGTCTCAGTCGCGGAAGTCGCTGAGGTCCCCTTCACCGCGTTCATGTCCAAGAAGAAAGCGGACCGCATTCACGGGCGCCTCATCGTGAGGCGGATCCCCGAGCTCAACGCGTTCGCCGGCGACGGGCAACCGACACTGTTCGACACGCACCGCTTCCACGCCTTCTTCACCACCAGCGATCAGGACCCCGTCACCGCGGACAAAACCCACCGCCAGCATGCGGTGATCGAGCAGATCAACGCCGATCTCAAAGACAGCGCGTTGGGTCACTTCCCATCCGGGGTATTCAGCGCGAACGCAGCCTGGTTGGTACTGGCGACGATCACCTTCAACCTGTCTCGCGCCATCGGCACGCTGACGGGCACCGACCTCGGCAAAGCGAGAACGGCGACAATCCGACGCAAGCTCATCCAGATTCCGGCACGCATCTCGACCTCTGCACGGAAAGTGGTGCTGCACCTGCCCAAACATTGGCCCTGGGAAACCGGGTGGACGAGCCTGCACGCGGCAACCTGCAGCCCACCACGAACCGCCTCCCCCTGACCTTCCAGCCCACGACGCGAAAGCACACGGAACATCACCGGCAGCAAGGCCGGGCCCATCGTCACGCCCACCCACGACAGCATCCGAAAGAAATCGAAAAGACACCCTCAACAAACCGAAACGGTGGATTCAGGCTAAG
>NZ_JAXCHU010000035.1:0-1330 GCF_035984695.1 Glaciihabitans sp. GrIS 2.15 | reverse complement strand
CGGACGATCAATGCGACAGATCGGAAGTCGATCGGGCCGACCCGGACATCGCCGGCTAGGTGTCACTCAGGAACGGTGGATTCAACTGGTCGTCGTAACACCTTGTGATTATGGAGGTGTGCGGTGGCCCTCGAAGGTCTGACCGCTTTGATCGGCAGCGTCGGCGATGCGTACGACAGGGCTGCCGCGGAGACCGTGATGGGGCTCTTCAAAAACGGAGCGATCCGCAACGGATCTCCCTTCCAAACCGGCTCCCACACGACCCTCGCGGACGTTGAGGAGACCACATTCGACTGGGTGACCTAGTACAACAACGACCGCTTCCACCGCTTCCTCGGAGATCTTCCACCCAAGGAATATGAGCGTCACTCCTACGCTCCAACTATCGGCCCATCAACGGTGAAACCGCCAACAAAACGGCGAGATGAATGCCGGTTCACTTTTACTCCTATCGACGTCAGGAGCTTTCGTAGAAATCAACTGCCCGTCAACTTTCAGGCTATTTGAGAGTGTTGCGGTCATGTGCATACCTACTGCATGAATGTCGGATGTGACGACTTCTTCAATTGAAACGTTACGAAGAAGGGATACCGGGGTTAGGTCGGCGGGCGAGAATCCCGACCCGCCCGATCCAATCTTCATACCCGGCAATAGTGAACAGGGACCGGTCAGCCATCGCCATCTCCGGCAACCGGCAATAGCGGAGAATCTCCGCCACAGCTCTCCGTTTAGAAACCACTTGAGCACGAACGATGAGACTCCCGCCCGCGACACTCGCGACGATGATGATAACGAGGGCAATCGACGCATCTGTACCAGCCACGCGCAGGTAACGCATGACCGCTCCAACTAGCGCGAAAATGACAACCCATACAAATATGGACAGCCGCCAATAGATGTAGCGATAGCGCAATCGTGCGCCCCGTACTCCGATCCGTTCAACCCATTTAGCCTCGGACGACACTGCGACCTCCCTCTCCGGCGGTAAGTTCGCCGATTGCTGCTGCCCCGCTGCCAATATCGATCCCCGCAAAACCAACCCCGAACAGGGCCGAACCCGCGGAACTAGTCCAAGCCTGCACACCCCGGAAAAGCACCGATGAACCCAAGTCTTCCGCGAAACCCGCTACACCGAGCGCGGCGGCGATGCATACCTGTTCGTCTTGATGGAAAACACAACCGGGGCCATCGGCCGCAATGCCCAGTCCATTCAACACGCGACCGGCCACGGTAAACCCCGACGTCGCGGTATCGGCCGCGACCGTCACCGTTGTAATTTCGGTTGTCGCCACGCATGCCCTTGCGGCGGTTTCTACCGCCCTGTCTATCG
>NZ_JAXCHU010000034.1:0-1445 GCF_035984695.1 Glaciihabitans sp. GrIS 2.15 | reverse complement strand
AATACCGTTCAGTTAAGGGTCCATGGGGTAGTTTCGAGGTATGCCTCGTTCTGGATGGGTGAAGCCGGTTTCTGACCGTCGGTTGTCGGATTTGGTGTCGGTGGGTTTGTTGACGCGGGTGTTTCCTGCGGAGCTCGTTGATCAGGTGATCGCTGATGCAGGGAGGACCGAGCAACGGAATCGGTCGTTGCCGGCGCGGGTGATGGCGTACTTCTCAATCGGGATGGCGCTGCACTCGGAGGGCTCCTACGAGGATGTGTTCGCGCAGCTGACGGACGGGCTGGCGTGGTCGTCGGGCTGGGCGGCGTCGTGGTCGCCGCCGTCGAAGTCGGCGATCTTCCAGGCCCGGTCGCGGCTCGGATTCGAGCCGGTGCGGGATTTGTTCGCCCGGGTAGTGGTCCCGCTGGCCGGGCCGCAGACACCGGGGTCCTGGCTGGCAGGGCGGCGGTTGATGGCGATCGATGGGACGGTCCTGGATCTCGCTGACACGTCGGCGAATGCGGAGTTCTTTGGTCGCCCGGCATCCAGCCGGGGCGAGCATGCCGCGTTTCCCCAGGCCCGACTGGTGGCGTTGGCCGAGTGCGGCACCCATGCCATCCTCGACGCCGAAATCGGCCCCTGCAGCACGTCGGAGATCGCGTTGTCCCGGGAGCTGGCCGGAAGGTTCAAGCCCGGGATGCTGGTCCTGGCCGACCGCGGCTTCTACGGCTTCCCCCTCTGGCAGCACGCTGCGGACACGGGCGCGGACCTGCTCTGGCGGGTCAAGACGAACCTGCGCCCACGGTATTTGGAGACCCTGACCGACGGGTCCTGGCTGGCCAGAATCATTCCGACCTCCGGCCCGGGGCGGCAATCGACAACACCCTTGACCGTGCGGGTCGTGGACTACACGATCGACGACGGACGCGACAACCCTGACGCCTACCGGCTACTGACCACGATCCTCGATCCAGCCGACGCCAGCGCGGAAGAACTCGCCACCATCTACTCCGAACGGTGGGAGATCGAGTCCACCTTCGACGAACTGAAAACGCATCAACGCGGGCCAAGGGGCGTGTTGCGTTCCCAATCCCCCGACTTGGTCAAGCAGGAAATCTGGGGACACCTCTGCTGCCACTACGCGATCCGCACCCTCATGGTCGACGCGGCCGCCCACGCCGGGCGTGACCCCGACCGGGTCTCCTTCGTCGCAGCCCTGCGCATCGCTCGCCGCTCGGTGACACAGGGCTCTTTTCCCCCCTCACCATGACACCAGCGCCCTCTGGCGCCACGCCATCCTCAGCCTGATCAAGCGACTCAACCCAGCCCGCCGACATCGCTCAAACCCGAGGGTAATCAAACGCAAGATCTCCAAATGGCTTGCCAAACGCGACCACCACTCCCACTGGCCACAACCCGAACACAGCCCCCAAATCCGCCTTCAAACACTTAACTGAACGGTATTG
>NZ_JAXCHU010000033.1:0-1665 GCF_035984695.1 Glaciihabitans sp. GrIS 2.15 | reverse complement strand
CTTAGCCTCGATCCACCGACCGACTCGGGGTGGCTGCCTGATTTCGATTTAGGTGGGATTGTTGGTCGCGGGCAGGACTGAGCGTCGGGCCTCGCTGCCCGTAGGTTCCACTTTTGTTGTCGGCGCCGGTTCGGCTGGTCGATCAGGTGGTTGTGGTCCGCGGTGGGCCGCAGGCCCGGCTGAACAGTGCTGTCCAGGCGGTTTCCCAGGGCCAGTCCGCTGGTAGGTGGAGTGTGATGCGCCGGGCTGAGGATGCGATCCTCGCCGGGACGCTGACCAGTTTCCGGCGGATGGTGGCCGTGGTCGCTTTGGCCAGGCCAGCGCCGGCGATCGTCGCCGCGGTCCTGGTGAGGTTGAAGGCCATCACGGCCAGGACCAGCCAGGCGGCGTTCGCGGTGAACACGCCCGAGGGCAGGTGCGCGAGGGCGCTGTTCTTCAGGTCCGCGTTGACCTGCTCGATGATGGCGTGGCCCCGATGTGTTTTGTCGGCGGCCACGGTGTCCAGGTCGCTGGTGGTGAAGAACGCGTGGAACCGGTGCGTGTCAAACAAGGTCGGGTGGTCTTGATCCTTCTTGTTCAGCTCCGGGATCCGGCGCACCACGAGGCGGCCAGTGATGTGTTCGCTTTGCTTCCGGGACGTGAACGCGGTGAACAGGATCTCGGCGACCTCGGCGTTCGAGATCCACGACTTGGTGTCCTCGTCGTAGATGGCATCGGTGTATTCGATGGTCTCCCAGGCGTCATCGGGAATGGTCGCGATCGCACGTTTCACGGCCAGGTCCATCCGGGCTGTGACCGACACGGCCGCGCCCGCATTGATCGCTGCGCTCATCGTGGCGTAACCGTAGAACGCGGAATCGGCGCGGAGCAGGACACGGGCGGAAGCCATGCCGTTGAGGCGTTTGATGGTCGCGAGGGCGTCGCGGACCATTCGGGCGGCGCCGCGCGGTGACCCGCACGCGCCCCGCCGTAAACGCTGCCCGACAATGATCGGCGCGGAAGCGTCCGTTTTCACCGTCGCGAGGAAAGCGTTGATGCCGCGGACCCCGGAGTATCCGTAGCCGGAGCCTTGTTTCTGATGACCGTGGACTTCGATGATGGTGTCGTCAACATCGAGGAACACGTATCCGGCGGCGTCGGTCTCGTAAACGAGTAGTGGGGCCTCAGCGGCGAGGCCCTTCAGGAACCGGGACGCGACCGCATCAAGCTGACGAACATGGCCGAAGGAGAACGCCCGCAGGAACGATCCCAGCGTCGAGGGTGCGTAACAGGCGCTGAAGACCTTCCGCATGCCGCCGTGGCGCAGCACAGCCATGTCATCGATGGAATCAGCGCCGGCGATCATGCCGCCCACGAGGGAAGCGACCTTCAACCCAGCGTTGGCGCCCTTGTCCGTCGGGACGCTCAACCACTGGTCGGCCAGACGGTGCAGGCCCGCTTTCTCGGCGAGTTTCAAGACCGGGACCAGACCCGCGGCCGACACGAGATTCGGGTCATCAAATGATACGGAGACAGCCCGCGCACTGTGGGAAACTTGCATCTACGAGATGCCTCTCTAATCGGTGCAATAGGACTCTAGACAAGCTCTATTTTCTCTGATCAGGAAGGCATTCTCGGTTTAACGCGCCGCTAGACACCCAGCCCGATCGGTGGATCGAGGCTTAG
>NZ_JAXCHU010000032.1:0-2106 GCF_035984695.1 Glaciihabitans sp. GrIS 2.15 | reverse complement strand
TGAGTATTTGAGCTTTTGGGGGCCACCGATATTGACGTTCGGGGCCACTGGTCGATCTGGTCAGTAGCGCGGTGTGGGGCCACCGAGTATTTCCGTTGGGGGCCATCTGCTTAGCTCCTTCCGCTGCGTGTATAGGCACGCGGCGGAAGGAGTGATTAGTAATGGTACGAAGGATCAAAGCGAAACTGGTGCTCGAGCTCCGCGCCGAGGGGATGACGGGGCGCGCGATCGCTCTCGCGCAGGGCATGTCGCGCAAGAGTGTGTTGGCCGTGTTCGACGCCGCCGAGAAGGCCGGTATCGGCAGTGACGGTCACGTTGGCCGTGGCGATGCCGAGGTTTATGCGTTGCTGTTCCCGGGCCGCGGCGAACACGAGAGTGTGTTCGTGCAGCCCGATTGGGAAGGAGTACACAAAGAGCTCGCCAAGGTCGGGGTGACGCTGAAACTGCTCCATGGCGAGTATGTCGACGGGTGCGCGGTGACGGGGCAGCCGGCGATGGGTTACGACCGATTCTGCAAGGCATATGCGACGCATACGCTGGTCACGGGAGCGGCATCCCGGGTTGGCCATAAGGCTGGGCGGACGGTCGAGGTCGACTGGTCGGGGCCGACGATGCAGCTCACCGACCCGGTGACGGGCGAGACGTCTCGGGTGTATTTGTTCGTGGCATGTCTGCCGTTTTCCCGGTATGCGTTCGTGGAACCGGCGCTGGATATGCGGCAAGACACCTGGCTGCTGGCCAACGTCGCGATGTTCGAGTGGTTCGGCGGAACGGTTCCCCGGATCGTGCCCGACAACCTGAAGACCGGCGTGATCAAGCACCCTCGAGAGGGTGAGATCGTGTTGAACGACGCATATCGGGAGATGGCTGCGCATTACTCGGCAGCGGTGCTGCCGGGCCGACCGCGGGCACCTAAAGACAAAGCGAGCGTGGAAAATACGGTCTCTCATGTCGCCACCTGGGTGATCGCAGGGTTACGTCATCGGAGCTTCGGAACGCTTCCCGAACTGCGCGCCGCGATCCGGGAGCGCATGGATGCCTACAACCGGGAACCGTTCCAGAAACGTGCCGGCTCCCGCCTCAGCGTGTTTCAAGCCGAGGAGAGGGCGTTGCTGCGGCCGCTGCCGTCGGCCCCGTATGAGATCAGCCGGTGGATCATGGGGCGTCGGGTGCAGAAGAACGGGCATGTGGTCTGGGAGAAGAACTTCTACTCCGCCCCCTACGCGCACGTCGGGCAAGGCGTCGATCTGCGCATCACCAGCCAACTGCTGGAGATTTACCGGAACCATGAGCGGCTCACCAGCCACCTGTTGTTTGGTGAGCATGTCGTGAACGAATACCGCACGAACGATGCCGACCAGCCCCAGGGAGAGAAGTATCGGGAATGGGACGCGGTCAGGATCCGGGCCTGGGCCGAACGAGTTGGACCCCACATGGTGACCGTGGTGAACAGGATCTTCGAGGCCGTGCCCGTGGAGGAGCAGGGCTTCGACGCCGCCCTCGCAGCGCTGCGGCTGAGCCGCCGCTACTCCAGTGAGAGAGTGGAAAAAGCGTGCCAGATCGCGCTCGAGGGTCGTGTTCGCTCGCCCCGATATGCCCATTTGCAACCGATCCTGGAGACTGGGCAAGACAAGGCAGCCACCCGCAGGATGCCGCGATTCGAACCCGCCGAACCTGAATCGGGCGGATATGTCCGCGGCGCCGATTACTACGCCGGGGGCGGTGCACGGTGAGCCGGATCGATATTGAGACCAAACGCAAGCTCCGCGAGATGGGCGTGTCCACCCTGTTGGACGCGTTCGATGCGCAAGACGACACCCTCACGCTCGGTTTGGCGTTCGGGGAGAGAATCAAACTCGCCGTCGATGACGCCCACTCCGCCTTCACCCAAACCAAGGTCGAGGGGCTGATCCGCCGGGCGAACCTGCGGTATCCAAACGCGGACCTGCGCCGCCTGGACCTTGTCGAGGAACGTGGCCTTGACCGGTCGATGATCGCGGGACTGGGCACCTGCTCATTCATCGACCGGCAACAGAACGTTGTGTTCCAGGGATTCACCGGGTCGGGGAAATCGTATCTGGGCTGCGCGCTGGCGAAGGCCGCGTG
>NZ_JAXCHU010000031.1:0-2208 GCF_035984695.1 Glaciihabitans sp. GrIS 2.15 | reverse complement strand
GGTAAGGGCCGGATCCTGACCGAGTTAGTGGAGCTGACCGGGTGGCATCGTGACTACGCCCGCACGGCGTTGCGGGCGGCGTTGACATTGAAAATATTGAAGCTGGTGAAGTCTTGGGCGGTGCTGCGGGCGCCGGAGGGAAAGCGTCTTGCGGTAATGCTGAGCGTGTTGGTGCCGTTGCTGCGCCGCGACGACGAGCTCGACAACTCAGACCATCATCGATCGTTCTGAAGTGGTGTCTAATCACCCGAATTGAGAAGGTTGCACCCTCAGCCACACCGCCCAGTTGCGTGTCACTCACGAACGTCTTGCGGGGCCTGCGTGGTGTGAGCTATTGCTCAGACGGGTCCCAGCGGGATCCGCTCTCCCGCCGGAAGCTGCACTCGAATCTCGTCGCCATCTCGCACAACACCCCCGACGATGACAACCGTCATCACACCCCTCCTTTCGTTCGACAGACCCATCCTCCGCGCGACCCAAGACTTGGCTGAGCAATCCAGGTTCGAATCCGTTGATCTGCTGGCATGGATTTCGAAGACCAGCGACTTGGACCACGGCGTCGTCTCCGAGGTGCAGCAACGTACATCCGGGAAGAGCGAGGAGGTCAACGCCCCGAGTCGTGACGTTCTCGCCTAATTGACCCGCCTCGACCGCGTAGCCGCCTCATCGAAAAGCTACGCATGGATCAGATGCACCTGCCGCAGGTTGGGCTGAGATGGATCGCGCGCAACCCGCGAAAGGTGTTGAACGGTGGTGCCGGCATGGGCATCGCCCTCGATGCCCCATCCTGCGATCAAGACAATCTCGTCGACGGACTGTTTGCTGAACCGGTGGTCCGGGTCGCGGCTGACTGCGACAACAACGGCTCGGCTCTCGTCTGTTGGGTGCACGAAACAATTGTTGCCCATCACTGCGCTACAAGCACGATACTTTCACTCGGTGACCCGATTCGCGCTCGGTTAAGCTCCCAATATCGGTCCGCTGGCGGAAGGTGCTCGGTGACCTTACGCCAGCAGAACTTTTCGAGGCACTGCTAGCTTCAGAAAATCAGCTCGTGTTGCGACGTTGACTAGAACCCGCCAGAGCAAAACCGGCCTAGATTTCAACAAGCGTCGACACTCGATAGCATCGACAGATGACCGCAATTCTCGATACTCGATCATCGCTCGTCCGTGTTGTCATTTCCCTGGAAGACTCGATCGAGTCGACCAAATTTGTTGCCGTCATGGATGCAGTAAACGAGCTGGTTCAGCTTTCAAGCGATCACCATGCGAACTTGAAGTCATTCAATCGCAGATCCTCTGGCGCGATCAAGTTTCTGCGGGTGCACTATGGAAGTGATGCGGACGTTCTGGTGAGTCTCATAAACGCCACTCCGGGTGTTATCGCAGCCACAGGTGCCCTTGCCTCTGCAATCGCTACCTCCTTTGCGCTACGGCGAAAACTTATCGCCGAAGCCAAGCACCTCGATGCGCAGCGCGAGCAGATGATGGCTAGAGTCCCGGCGTCGACCGAGGCGCAACTTGAAGTACAGGCGGTCCACACGGAAGAAGCGTGGTCCAGCGCAGTGGCAGAAGTCGAGAAGGGGATTCGGGACTCCGGCGCGGGTCAGGGACATTTGGTTCATATGGATCGAACATCGTTCAAGAGACTGGTAGTTCTCGCTGATTACGACGTGGAAGTGGTCGTGGAAGGGAACAGCTAGAGTCTCGTCTCAAGTGCGACGTGCACTTCCTTATTTAGAGTGCCCATGTGTATCGAGGAAACAGGTCCAGCGAATTCCGCAACGAGCGCGGCAGAGGCTCGAGCTTGGCTGCCTACAAACCTGGTGCCGACGGGCTGCCTTTCTACCAACGAGGAAGTCTCGACGAAGACGAAAAAGGTGAGGTGCCGATGGGGTCTGCTGCACTGATAGGTGACATTTCCTAGTCAAGCAGCCAGTGCGGCTGGCGTGTTCATGATGGCCTCGAACTCGACCAGCGCAATTGATGATGGGGGCATCGAACTCAGCAAACTCTGACGCCCGCAAGACGGACGATCACCGGACAGTATTTCCCGCCATCGCGAGAGCGTGCTTGAGACCACTTTTCGACCGGTGCGGCCGCCCGTAAGCGGAACCTCGACCGGGCACTTTCTCGGCCTGAATCTTGTCTTTCCACCAGGAAGAACGCGGCATAAAATCCGGGACGCTTTACTCCCAGACCGCCC
>NZ_JAXCHU010000030.1:0-2421 GCF_035984695.1 Glaciihabitans sp. GrIS 2.15 | reverse complement strand
AAGCAAATCCGGCCGGCGTCTCTACGAGTGGGGGCAACGGCTTCCAGGGTATAGCGGCCCGTCCACCCTCGCAGGCCGTCGAGGTGCGAGTGTGGTCGACCACGCGCTGCCCGCGGAGGTTCCTTGGCCGTCCCCAGCCTGATCAATCCGTGCAACGTTCGGCTCGCGGCCTCAAGCGTCGTTCGGTCAAGGCCTCGACGGCTCGGAGGCTCAGCGCGTGACCGCGCCGTGCCTCCATGCCGTCAGCTCCCCGGGACGCGACCTCCGGGGTCAGGCGGCCATCGCCCCGTAACGCTTGTGGCCATGGACGTCGTAGCGGTCGAGCATCATGACCTTCGACCAGACGCGGATGAAGTCGCGGACGAACCGCTCTTGCCCGTCGCTGCCCGCGTAGGCGTCGGCGATCGACCGCAGTTGCGCGTTCGAGCCGAATACCAGGTCATTCCGGGAGGCCCTCCAGCGAGCCTCGCCGCTCGCCTGAACCCGACCAGTGAAGGTCATCGCGGTCTCGTCGTCCTTCGTCCAGATGAGGTCGGTGTCGGTCAGATTCACGAGGAAGTCGGTCGTCAGGGCTCCGACGTGATCCGTGAGCACACCCACGTCGGACCCGTCCCAGTTGCTGCCGAGCACGCGGAGCCCGGCGTGCAGGACGGTCCACTCCGGTGCGGTGAGAGTGAACAGGTTCGCCTTGTCGAGGAATGCCGCCTCGGGCGCGACGCCCGGAGCAAACTCTTCGAAGCGCTCGGACACGAAGTTGCGGAACCCGTCCGCAATGGGTCGCAGCCACTCGAACATCTCGATGTCGGTCAACTCCTGTGTCGTGTCGACACGGCCTGGCGTGAACGGCACGCTGGCGTCAGATCCTGCCGCCCGTGCCGCCTGCTCCACGGCGGCGCTGCCGGCGAGGACGATGAGGTCGGCGAGAGACACCTTCCGTCCGCCCGACGTCGCCGTGAAAGCCACCTGCACTTTCCGCAGCGCGTCGATGACTGGGACGGTGCGTCGGTTGACCGCCCAGTCTTTCTGCGGCGACAAGGCCAGGCGGCCACCGTTCGCCCCTCCGCGCTTGTCGCTGTCGCGGTAGGTCGAGGCGGCGGAGAACGCCGTGTAGACGAGGTCGGACATGGACAGCCCGGTCGCGAGGACGGCTTCCTTGAGCGCTGCCACGTCGGCCTCGTCGAGTGAGGATCCTGCTGCGTCCGGGAGCGGGTCCTGCCAGAGCAGGTCGTCGGCGATGGTGACCTCCGGGCCGAGGTACCGGTGCTTCGGCCCCATGTCGCGGTGCGTGAGCTTGTACCAGGCCTTCGAGAACGCGAGGGTGAACAGATCGAAGTCGGCCAGGAAACGTTCGCATATGGCCCGATACTCCGGGTCGACCTTGAGTGCGATGTCCGAGGTCATCATCATGAGCGGGTTCATCTGACCGGGTACGTGGGCGTCCGGAGTCTTCGGCGCCTCCGGGTCAGTCGGTTCCCACTGCAGCGCGCCGGCCGGGCTTTTCGTCTGCTCGTAGTCGTACGCGAACAGGTTCTCGAGGTAGGCGTTGTCCCACTGTGTCGGGTTCGGAGTCCAGCTGCCCTCGATGCCGTTGGTCGAAGTGTGCTCGGCACTGCCGGTACCCACCGGGTTGTGCCAACCGAGCCCCATCGACTCGATCGGGGCTTTCTCGGGTGATGGTCCGATGTCGGATGCGGGTACCTGGCCGTGGCTCTTACCGAACGCGTGGCCCCCGGCGATCAATGCCACCGTTTCCTCGTCGTTCATCGCCATCCGCGTGAACGTGATGCGAATGTCGCGTGCTGAGCCCAGCGGGTCGCCGTTCGAATAGGGCCCCTCAGGGTTGACGTAGATGAGCGCCTGGTGCGACGCGGCCAGGGGGCTCTGCAGGTCGTAGTCCGCGTCGCCGTTCTGACCATGCCAGCGTTCGTCGCGGCTCACCATCTCGTCAGGGCTCACGACCGCGTGCGGGTTCCAGACCTCCGGGCCCCACCAGGTGCCGTCGTCCGGTTCCCACGCATCGAGTCGTCCCCCACCGAAGCCGTACGTCGGCAGGCCCATCAACTCGAGGGAGCAGTTGCCGGTCAAGACCATCAGGTCGGCCCACGACAGAGCGTTGCCGTACTGGTGCTTGATCGGCTGTAGGAGTCGTCGTGATTTGTCGGTGTTGCCGTTGTCCCACCAGCTTCCGATTGGTGCGAACCGCTGCATCGCGGTGCCCGCTCCGCCACGGCCGTCGGCAATTCGGTACGTGCCGGCGGCATGCCACGCCATTCGGATCATCTGTGGACCGTAGTTGCCGTAGTCCGCCGGCCACCAGTCGACCGATGTGGTGAGCAGTCGCTTGATGTCCGACTTGAGGGTCGTGAAGTCGATCGTGGCGAAAGCCGCCGCGTAGTCGAAGTCCGCGCCGAGCGGGTCGGC
>NZ_JAXCHU010000029.1:0-3519 GCF_035984695.1 Glaciihabitans sp. GrIS 2.15 | reverse complement strand
GATCCCTAAGTAAGTTCTATTTTTCCTGATCCGGAAGGCGTTCTCTGTTTAAACCGCCGAACACTACCAATCAACATCGGTGGATTCAGGCTTAGCTGAGCAGCTGTGCTTTTGCTTTCTTTATGTGCTGCGAACTGGGCAAGTGAAGGTCGGCTCCTAGTCCACTGTCGTAAGTCCTAACTTCGCCGCTGATGACGACGTCGGTACCCGTTTCATTAGCGCTCAGACAGAAGTCCCATAAGAGCTTTGTTTTCGTATCCCCGCTGGGTAAATAACCGATCAAGTAGTCCTTGCCATTTTTGCGAGCGTGCGCTCCCACAGCGTTCGCATCGTATTCATTGTTGAGCTCGGCTACGAGCACGAAAAGATGGTCTCCGCAGCCCACGCGCTCCAGATTGCCCTGCCGGTAAGAAACGCCCCGAGCAAATGTTGTTCCGTCGTTGGGCATCATGAGTTGAGTATTCGGTTTCGCGCTCGGGCTCTTGCCTAATTTGGCGAGTGAGGAACTGGTCTCATAGCTTCCAGTTGGAGCCACGCCAAAAGCCTGGGGTGCATCGCCCTGGAGGAGGTCGTAGAGGCGCTCTACTTCCAGTCGATCCTTTTTCCTAAAATTCAGTTTGGTTATCCCTCGTTGTGTGCTGAGGGTTATTGATCCGTTTTTCATAAGCGTTGGCAGTACAAAGGCCATTCCCACGAGTTCAGATGCGAGAAATGTCCTTTCCTTCGCCTGGGCTGCTCCCACGCCGGGTCCGCTGAACTCGCATTTGAGGACTTGGTTTTCGTAGGTGGCCATCCACCAATAGCCGTTAAAAATGTCCATGATATTCCCTATTCTGAAGCACGGGACTCCCACATGCGTGTGTATCGGACGGATGAAGAACTGTCGGCGGCGGAACCTGACAGCCGCCCGTTCCCGGCACGATTCCACCAGGCGATAACTGCTCGCATCGCGCAAGATCTAGCGGGCCTGTCAATCACTTTCTCACCACAGTGAGCTACCTCTTCCGCGGCTACCAACGTGACGCTGAAACGGCCACCATCGCCACTTTGCGGGAGCTCCCTCGCGCCAGGGTGCTACAGCCTGAGTCACCGGCGAAACCGTATGGCCAGGCCCGCAGGTCGACATACTTGCTTCAGATCCGAGGCTGGGTATAGGTGGAGTATCCATTCAACGCGGGGCATCCCCTACGTGTCAGGGTTGGGTGAGGCCAGTAGCTAACAGCAAGTCCGCCGTTTGACGTAGGGCGAGATCAGGAAGTCCCATCATGTCCACCCCATCGTTGATCGCCGTGCGCGACGATAGTTTCATGAGTAGTAGCAGTAGTCCCGGGCCCCGGTCTGGGGGTCCGACGTCGAGGCGTACTTTTACCCCGGCGCAGAAGCTTGACCATCTTGCCGCGTATGAGTCGGCCATCGCCCGGAGTGAGGGCGGTGCGTATTTGCGGGAGCAGGGGATCTATTCCTCGCAGATCACGGAGTGGCGAAAGCTTCGCGATGCGGGGGTGCTGGCGGGGAAGAGGCCCGGCGAGAAGATTGGCCGGTTAACGGCTGAGCAGGTCGAGATCGCCCGGTTGCGGCGCGAGCTCGACAAGGCCCAGCAGCGTTTGGCCACCACGGAGGTGGCTCTGACGATTATGGGAAAAGCACACGAGCTCTTGGAGCAGTTGTCCAAGAGCTCGCGGAACGAACCACCGCACACGAAATCCTGATGAACACGTACCGGGAACTGATCGCCGTCGACGTTCCGACCCGCGCTGCTGCTGGACTGGCGGGGGTATCCCGGGCGACGGCCACCCGGTAACCGCGCGTCCCTCTGCCGGTGGCCGCGCCGGCGTTGGTGCCGGCGAATCGGCTCAGTGACGTCGAACGCGGCAGGATCCTTGAGGTGGTGAACTCACCCGATTACGTCGACCTGCCGCCGATCCAGATCTACGCCCGGCTGCTGGACGCAGGCATCTATCTGGGCTCGATCTCCACGATCTACCGGATCCTTGCGGCGAATAAACAGGTCAAAGAGCGCCGCCGTCTGGCCCGGCATCCAGCCCGGGCGATCCCGGAATTGGTCGCCACCGGCCCGGGCCAGGTTTACTCCTGGGACATCACGAAACTTGCCGGCCCGATCAAGGGGAAGTACTTCGACTGCTATGTGATGATCGATATTTACTCCCGCTATATCGTTGGCGCGCACGTCCACGCGTCGGAGTCCGGCGAGCTGGCGGTTCAGATGATGAAGGAAATCTTCGGCATCCACGGCACTCCCCACGTGGTCCACGCCGACCGTGGCACGTCGATGACGAGTAAGACCGTCGCGGCGCTGCTGTCGGATCTGGAGGTCACCAAGTCGCATTCGAGACCCCGGGTGAGTAACGATAATCCCTTCAGCGAGGCGTGGTTCAAAACACTCAAGTTCGCGCCTGTGTTCCCTGAACGGTTCGCCTCCGTCGGGGAGGCGAGGGCGTTCATGGCCATGTTCGTCGACGGTTACAACCACTGCCACCGGCATACCGGAATCGGACTGAACACCCCGGCCGACGTTCACTACGGCCTTGCCGCGGCGAACGCCATCGAACGTTCAGCGACCCTGACCGCTGCTCGCACTCAACACCCCGAGCGGTTCTCCACCGCTACAGACCCGAAGATCCTCGCCCTGCCCGGCGCAACCTGGATCAACAAACCAGCCGAGAAAGCAGAGGAAGAAACCGACCAGAAACTAGCTGCCTAAACTCACACTGGTCTCATTCACCTTGACAAATTCCGATCCGGCAAATCGCCAGATGCCCTTCCTTGGCGACACGCAACTGGGCGGTGTGGCTGAGGGTGCAACCTTCTCAATTCGGCTTATTAGACACCACTTCAGAACGATCGATGATGGTCTGAATTGTCGAGCTCGTCGTCGCGGCGCAGCAACGGCACCAACACGCTCAGCATCGCCGCAAGACGCTTTCCCGCCGGCGCCCGCAGCACCGCCCAACATTTCACCACCTTCAACGTCAACGCCGCCCGCAATGCCACGCGGGCATAGTCACGATGCCACTCGGTCTCGATCCTGCCCTTACCCGCCCGATCAGTGGCCCGATGCGCGAGTGCTTTCTTCTTCGTCACAGCTTGCCGCTGCGTCATTGTCAGA
Source organism: Glaciihabitans sp. GrIS 2.15 (assembly GCF_035984695.1). NCBI lineage: Bacteria > Bacillati > Actinomycetota > Actinomycetes > Micrococcales > Microbacteriaceae > Glaciihabitans > Glaciihabitans sp. GrIS 2.15. Next base: position 392 of record NZ_JAXCHU010000029.1, on the reverse strand, counting down.
TCGATACAAACGGGCGTAACCGGCATCCGACTCCTGGATCACACTCCACGCCGAAGCGGAGGATCTCATTTGAGGCAACGAATACGACTACGCGGAGGTTTTCTATGAGTCAACGCGTCGTGTTGACGTCGGGCATGGAATGAGGATACTGGCCTCTATCGGATAGACGCTGTCTGTCTAACTTGCTAGGGAGGCACCCGGTGACCCAGCCCGCCACCGACGTTCGGGAGTTCTGTCATCGGGCGTTGAACATCATGTCGACCGACGACCTGGCCGGGTTTCAAAAGTTGTTCCATACGGAGGCGGTAAACCGGGAAGCGGTGCACGAGCCCGAAGACTGCCGTGGTGTCGGGCCGGAGGCGTTCCAGGCCAGCGCCCGGTGGCTGACCACA
>NZ_JAXCHU010000028.1:0-4931 GCF_035984695.1 Glaciihabitans sp. GrIS 2.15 | reverse complement strand
CCCACAACGACGGAATCCACGAGCCGGTCACCGATATCGCAGTGCCCAGGATGCCGAGGATTACCGCGATGTGCAAAAGCCGACGCCGGTCGTTAGCGACTACCGCTGTATGGGAGAGCACTGGTGAGAGGAACACTGTCCCATTGTCGGCGGCCTGGACTGAGACTCCTCCAATAATGGGTGATCCCAACGGTACTCTGTGTGTTCTCTTGGTCTGGAGCAGGTACGGTCGGTCAGGTGACCGGTCCGACTCAGCCCGCCGCACGGAACTCGCCCAGGCCGCCACTGGTGTTCATCGCATCGATCTGTCGATTCAATACGCCGGAAGTTGTCAAGGTGAATTGGACAAATAGGAGTTCAGGCAGCTGACTCGACATCGGTCGCTGGCCCTCAGTTTGGCCGGCGTGGTCCCGCGGGGTTTGCTAATCCAGGTTGTGCCCGACTGGGCGAGGATCTTCGGGTCATTCGACGTGTTGAGACGTACCGGGTCCGCGTGGGGGCGTGTTCGGTATGGTCGTGTCCGTGAACGAAGAACTGCGCGAGCAAACTCGATCGGCATACGATGCGGTGGCTTCTGACTACGCGACGATCATTCCCGACACAGGCTTCGAGGCGCCGTTTGACCTGGCGATGGTCAATGAATTCGTAAGCGAGGTTGCCAAGCGTCCTGGTTCGAAGGTCTTGGACGCTGGATGCGGGGCCGGCCGGATGGTGACCTACCTCCAGTCGCAATCCCCGTCACTTGATGTAGTCGGCATTGATCTGTCAGCGGAGATGATCGCGCTCGCGCAGTCTGCGCACCCGACCGCCAAATTCCGACAGGCAGATCTTTCGGACACTCAATTTCCGGAAGAGGAGTTCGACGGCATTCTTGCCTGGTATTCGATCATCCACACCGAGCCGGATCAGCTCGCCGAGATCGTTGCTGAATTCGCTCGAATTCTCCGATCTGAGGGGCTAGTGCTGCTTGGCTACCAGGTCGGTACCGGAGAACGCCAGTTGAACAGGCCGTACGGACACGACGTCGAGCTGCGGGCATTCCTGCACCGAACCGACGGGGTTATCGCGACTCTCACCAACGGTGGTTTCGACCTCATCGCGAAGCTGGATCGTGCCCCGCGAACGTCGGAGCGACACGCTCAGGGTTTCGTGCTCGCGCGACGCCAGTAGCTGACGCGGTCACCGTTCCCATCTGACTCATCGCGAAGACGATCTGAATCGCCTTGAATTCGTCGCGTTTACCGCCCACAGGTTTGACGTATCGAGCGTTTGATCCCGACCTGCATGTTTGGTCGTACCCTGACGATATGCCTGTCGATCCGCTCGAACTTAATCCCGACGCGTACATCACGTTTGTGATTGGAATGACCGCGCGGAAGGACGTCGATATTGAGGAGACGGTGCGCTGGGTTTGGAGAGAACTCGTACGTCTCAACGGCCGCGAGGCTGACACACTTCCGCGCCGGCTGCCCGCATTGGTTGATGGTTGTGAGTCGCTCCTCGTCGCTTCGTCTCTCCCTGACCAGGTTGTGGTGGCCGGAAGGAGTGTCCTCAAGGATGCGCGCGACGCCCACGGCGATCGAAACGTCCTTGTCCACGAGCAGTGGACCGATGATGAGAATGGACGCTGGGAACGAGGGCACAACCCGCTTAAGGATCGACACCCTGCCTGGACTGTGCCACAGTTCGATAACGTGCTCAGGAAACTCACAAGGGTAAGCGAGCGGATGTACTCGTTACTCAGCGTTGTGCGGGTACACCGACAGGACACTCTCGATCACATCTATCAATTTGATCTCGCCGTCATCGAGAATCGCTTCACCATGAACGAGGACGGCAAAATGGTCGCCGACTAGGACAGCAGTGCGAACGTAGATCTGTCGCGCTTGCCGTCCGGCTTGCGGTCGTGCTCCGCGGAGGGAGGTCCAGCGTTGGTTGTGTTTGCGCATGCAACTCCAGCATTCAGTGGAGCAATCTGAAGCGCGGGTAGTGCTGTCTCTTTGGCTCTTAGCTCCTCATGGTCCTCGGGCGGTGATCGAACATGCCGTGGCGGCCGCCAGCGAAACCTGGACCGGGCACCCCCTCCATCCTTTTTTTCGTCCCGGTGGCGGAGATGATCGCGGTTAGTGGCCTGTCAGCGAGGATGTCGTCCGCTGCAGTTACTCCCGAGCTAAGGTCGGTAATCGTGACGACTCGTACCCTGATCAAGAACCTGGCCGCAGCTTTCGACGGTCCCGTGAGCGTTTCCGGTTGGGTTGAAACGGTGCGAGATCAGAAGAAAGTGCAGTTCGTCGTGTTGCGTGACGAATCCGGTGCTGTGCAGCTTGTGCATCCGCGGGCCTTCGCCGACGACGGAACCCCGCTGGCCGATCCGCTGGCTGAGAGCATCTCTGCTCTGACCCAGGGTTCGTTCCTCACCGCGACCGGCGAGCTCAAGCACGACGAGCGGGTGAAGCTCGGCGCGGTCGAGATCAAACTGGACGGCCTCACAATCGCGAGTGCTGCGATTGCCGAGACGCCGATCGCTGCCGACTCCAACATCGACAAGCGCATGGACTGGCGGTTCCTCGACCTTCGTCGTCCCGAGCAGAATCTTGTTTTCCGTGTACAGACCACGTTCGAACACGCGCTGCGCACCTATTGGGTCGAGAACGACTTCATCGAGTTGCACACCCCGAAACTGATGGCGAGTGCGAGCGAGTCGAAAGCGGAGCTGTTCGAGGTCAAGTATTTCGAGGGCACGGCGTTTCTTGCCCAATCCCCGCAATTCTTCAAACAGATGGCGCAACCGGCCGGATTCGGCAAAGTTTTTGAGGTCGGACCTGCCTTCCGCGCGGACCCGAGCTTCACCAGTCGACATGCGACCGAGTTCACCTCCGTCGATGCGGAGATCAGCTGGGTCGCCAGTCACGAAGACGTCATGACCCTGCACGAGAACCTCATCGTCGCGGGCCTTACAGCGGTGAAGGCAAAACACGGTGGTGAGATCACGGCCCTATTTGGCGTGGAGGTGTCCGTTCCGACTACGCCGTTTCCGCGCATCCCGCTTGCTGAGGCGAAACGGATTGTCGCTGAGCGCGGCTACGTGGTGCAGCGGGTTGACGATGATATAGATCCGGAGGGCGAGCGTCAGATCGCCGCCTATGTTGCGGAGACGTTGGGCCACGAGTTCGTTTTCCTCACCGATTACGCCTCGGGTATTCGGCCGTTTTATCACATGCGTTACGACGATGACCCAAGCATCACCAAGAGCTATGACCTCATTTTCAACGGGGTGGAGATCTCCACTGGTGCCCAGCGCGAGCACCGTATTGAGGTGCTCGAGCGGCAAGCCCGCGCTCAGGGCCTCGATCCTGAGGAGCTGAGTTTCTACCTGGATTTCTTCCGCTACGGGGTCCCTCCGCACGGCGGATTCGGTATGGGACTCGGCCGTGTGCTGATGCTGTTGCTGCATCTGGCCAACCTGCGGGAGGTTACCTACCTGTTCCGCGGACCCGCACGACTCCTGCCGTGATCGCGGGGGTGATATCTCGCCAGGTGCGGTTGATGGCTGTTATCAAGCGGGGTGACCTGGCCGGGGGATCTCCCGGACTCCGGTGACCCCGGCACGGGACAAGCAACTCCCCCCAGTAGCCGTTCCTCTTCGGAGCCCGCTCCGCGCCCTGAGTTAGGCTCACTGCGGTGAGTACATACGCATTCTTAATCCGTCCAACAACCGATGCTGACTGGCGTGAAGTTCGCGATCTGCGCTTGGAAATGATTCGCGATACCCCGACGGCGTTTGCTGAATCGCTTGAGGAAGCGCTAAGCCACGACGAGGCTAAGTGGAGGATGCGCGGACGGCGCGGCGAAAGTGCTCACAGCATCGCGATCGCTGCAATCGCCGAATCTGGTCGCTGGGTTGGAACGATGGCCGGATTGGTCGTAGATCAAGACACCGGCCCTCTTCTCGTGGGCGTATATGTAGCCCCCGATTTTCGTGGCAGCAAGTTGGGACTGACCGATGCCTTGTTAGCGGCCGTCGAAGAATGGGCACGCACCGAGGGTGACCAGTTGACTCTCCATGTGCACGAAGAGAACTCTCGCGCACGAAAAGCCTACGAACGCCGGGGCTTCGTGGCCACAGGTCACACCGTCCCCTACAACCTCGACTCCAGCAAGAACGAGCTTGAAATGGTCAAGAAGCTCTAGACGCTCAATACACGCCATTTCATCAGCGTCTGCAAGGCCGACCGAACTCGCGTCGCTTTAGACGTTCCCCACTAGGAGCCTCTGGTGGGGGTGCTCCCAGGTCACCGCGAGCGGAACACGATTCGCGGAAATCAAGCTCTCGACAGCCCCTATCCTCCGGCGTCGGTTTCACCGGGCTTCGCATCGCCCGCACCGCAGCAATCGGCGCAGGGCTTTCTTTGGTTTGGCCGTCGTGCGCTCGGCCATTGCACCACCGCCGTCTAGAAGTCAGTCACTTTCTTGGCATGCCACGCACACCTTGCGGGAATACGATCTCTCTATCGGGCTTCTCGTCACGTCGGCAGCCCGCGACGCACCGCCTCACAGCAGCGTCGAAGCATCGCTGCGCCACAGATTGACGCTGCTGCGATGCGGCGGCTGATCGTAAAATTGTGACCCCGACGACACCGTTTCTCATCCAGCTAAAGCACACAGGGAGCATCAATGGGCACTGACGACCAGACCAACACATGCAGTTTCCACATGAGCGGTGCGCTGCCAGCAGGTGGCGACCACCTCGGTGGCACCTTCGGTCAGTCGCCGACCCTGGACAGTTGGTACCCGCAGCGTCTCCGGGTTGAGCTTCTGCACCGGAACGGCGTAGATGCCGACCCGCTCGGCGCGGACTTCGACTACGCGGCGGCTTTCGCCACGATCGACTTCACGACCCTCAAGTCGGACATCAAGCGACTGCTCACCAC
>NZ_JAXCHU010000027.1:0-5306 GCF_035984695.1 Glaciihabitans sp. GrIS 2.15 | reverse complement strand
TGTGGTCAGCCACCGGGCGCTGGCCTGGAACGCCTCCGGCCCGACACCACGGCAGTCTTCGGGCTCGTGCACCGCTTCCCGGTTTACCGCCTCCGGGTGGAACAACTTTTGGAACCCGGCCAGGTCGTCGGTCGACATGATGTTCAACGCCCGATGACAGAACTCCCGGACGTCGGTGGCGGGCTGGGTCACCGGGTGCCTCCCTAGCAAGTTGGACAGACAGCGTCTATCCGATAGAGGCCAGTATCCTCATTCCATGCCCGACGTCAACACGACGCGTTGACTCATAGGAAACCTCCGCGTAGTCGTATTCGTTGCCTCAAATGAGATCCTTCGCTTCGGCGTGGAGTGTGATCCAGGGGTCGGATGCCGGTTACGCCCGTTTCTATGGAACTGACAATGACGCAACGGCAGGCTGTGACGGAGGTTTCATGTCCATCGTGCAAGGCGAAGACCGCCCGGTTCTCGAGCGTGGGCCCGGGCTGCCGACTCTCCAACGTCTTGTTGATCGGGCAAACGGCTCGGATTCCATCACCGTGCTCATCAACCACTTCACCCGCGGTGAGACCGTGCCCGCACACACCCACCACGTCGAAGAGGTTCTGCTCGTCATTGCAGGCGAGTGCACAGTCAATGTCGACGGTCGACAAAAAACCGCCCGTGCGGGCGACGTGGTCATCGTTCAACCGCAGGCCGATCACTCCATCAGTCACCACTGTGATGAACCCTGCACCGTGCTCGCAGTGCTCGGATCCCCCGACGTTCAGATCGGAGCGACCAAGTGACTCTCGCTTCCGCGGGACGAGCACCTGACCACGATGGCCACACCGCGTCCCGCTAACGGAAGACCCGCGCATCGCGGCCATATCCGGACGTCTGGCGCGCCATCAACGCCGCGTTGCGGCAGCCGGCGAGCCCACCGCAGAAGGTCTTTATGTGTCCGCACCGCTGCTGACGAGGCCCCCAGGCCGACCGTTCGTTGTTCGTATTGCGACGCCACACGACCTGTTAGACGCCGATCGCGGCCACGCCGGCGAACCGGGGCGGGTTGTCGACGAGGACGCGCATGCGCGCGGCCAAGACCCGCGACCTTACGATCCTTCAGGCGACTCAGTAGGGGTACCGATAGCGGGGGAGCCTGCCGGGCTGAAAATCGGGGGGTGGCCGCCCGATGACGTAGTGACTCTGCGGTCCGTTGGAGGCCGTGACTCAGTAGGGCGTTGGGAACTGTGGTGTGGGCCTTTCCATGTTGCTGTGAGCACGAGGATGAGAGTCGTGGTGTCCCTCGCGGTTCCCCGGGCAGCTTTTCAGGATGGTTTCCGGTGAGGTGTGCTGATGGGACAAGGAGGTGGCGACGATGGAGGTCGCACAGGATGAGGAGGTCGTCATCGACCGGGTGGCGGCGTTAGATATTGGGAAGGCCGAGATGGTCTGTTGTGTCCGGGTCCCCGGCCAGGGCAAGCGGCGGTCCCAGGAGGTCCGCACGTTCTCCACGATGACCCGTTCACTCGTGGTGATGGCCGACTGGTTGACCGAGCTCGGGGTCACCCGGGTGGTGATGGAGGCCACCTCGGACTACGTGCGACATGAGGGTGCTTGGGTGAAGTGGGAGACATCATGGAGGTTCGGCTGATGTCGAAGGTGTAACCCCGGGCCAGTGTGTGGTGGCCTGTCTCCGCCCTGACGTGCGTCGCGGGTAACTGCGGGGTGCGAAGCTCAGGGAAGAAGCCCAAGAGCGCCCGTTCCATCCGGGGGCCACAGGCGAGGAGAAGGTCGGGATGGGCGAACGTCAGTGAACCTCCGTTGAGGCTTCGTGAAGGTGACCCCCGCGGGTGGGATGTTCCAGCGGGGCCGTAGGGACCGGCCGTTGGAAAGCGGCAGGCGCCGGCCGAGCCGCAGTTATCGGTCGTGAGCTCACCGCGATGCTTCAGATCGCCTCGGTGCACGCAGTCGAATCATCCTACGGTTGGCCACACAGATCACGAGCACCTCACCGCCCGATCCCCGGCTCGATCTCCACGTCGCACCGGCCGATAGGCCCGGAGGACCCTTTCAACGCCATCACCGAACCCGCCAGAGCAGCGCCTTAATCTTTTGGGCTAGCGACCTTCCTCGCCTTCCGCAACGAATTTAGGCGGGAGATCGATCTGTTTCCATGTCGACCTGACGGAAGATGGTTGGGGCGACCAGGTGCTGCAGGGCGGCACGACCTGGCATTACGCGGCTCCCCCGGTCGAGCGGACCCTCAACGCACGAGTGCTTCCAGCACCAAGCTCGGAGCCGGGTTGGTGTGGGCGACGCCGTCAATGACCACCGTGGGCGTCACCTCGTATCCGTTCTCGTTCGTCGACCGAACGAAGGCCGCAGCATCACTGTCTTCCCGGACATTCAGCCATAGGGCACGGTCCCGATAGCGTCGTACTGTGAAACGGAGCCGTGCACAGAAGGGACATCCGTCGCGCCAGTAAATGACGACGCCTTGTGAAGGGCCCGAGGCGACCTCAGCTTGCGTCGCCACTGGGGGACGGCCAAGGAGGAGGTCGAGGGCAGGCACATGGACAAGCCTGCTCCTCACCGCGAGGCTCCGCAAGAGGGAACCCACCCTGACGCTGCGGCGGACGTGTCTCGTCCTCCTTGCGCTGAGAGCGGTAGCCCGGCTTAGCCCTGCCAGGTGCCGACGCGACGCTGGAGCCGCTGGGCGAGACCCACGTCAGCCCGTTGGGACCCCGACTACCGCAAGTCGGTCCGCTCCTGCCTGCACACCATGCTGGTGGAGAAGTGGGAGCCCCTGCGCCTCGCGCTGCGCGACCTCGTCGCGCTCTTGGAGCAGGCCGGCTGCGGAACGAGCGGCCCCAAGTCCGGCCTGCTCGGGTACGTCGACGGCGAGCCGGCCGGCTGGGTCGCGGTCGACCCGCGGAAGAACTACCCGAGGATCTTGGCCCGGCAGAAGTCGTGGATGTGGATGGCCCCCGACCTCCAGGGCGTCTGGTCAGTCACCTGCTTCGTCGTGCGTAAGGGGCTTCCGCCGACAGGGACTGATGTACGAGCTCGCCGCCGCAACCGTCGAGTACGGCAGGCAGGTCGGCGCTCGAGTCCTCGAGGGCTACCCCACCGAGCCGCCGCCGGGGAAGACCGTGCTCTGGGACGAGGCGTCAGTCGGGCTGCTCCAGGTCTTCCTCGACGCCGGCTACGAGGTCGAGGCGTCGCCCACCCTGCGCCGAAGGGTAGTGCGACACCGACTCGGCGCGTCGTCCTAACGGTCGGTTCCGTCCAAGCCCAGGCCGAAGTAGTCGAATCTGGGCCTATGGCTCTAGCGGCGGCGTGACGCGCTCTTCTGGCCGGGTATCTGTCGTTACGGGTGCTGGCCTGAGGGCAGATCGGGCTCCGGGTGTTCGGCCACGAACATCTCTGCGGCGTTCTCGTCGATAGGGCTTTGGTCCACGAACCAGTTTACGGCGCGACGTTCGGCTCGCGTCACGGTGGGTGAGCCACGGCGAGATCAGCTCGGGAAGGTGCTCACAGAGCTGGTTCTTGAACCGACAAAAAGCTCCCCGCCCCCGAAGCGCATTGGCCAGGCGCCGCCGGCCGCGCCGTCGCTGATGCCCTCCGCGAAGTCGGCCATGTCTTGGTACCAGACGTACGACGGGATCGGGTCGATCGGAATGAGGTCAGCTCGTCGATCTCGACGGGGTTCTCGCCGTCGATGCCGGTGTCGCTGGTCCAGAACAGTACCTGGGTTCGCAGGTCGAGCAGCCAGCGGTGCTCGTAGTCGTCTGATCCGCAGGCGCGTTTGCGATGTCATCTACGTCGATCCCGCTCAGGTCGAGAACCCCCCCAGGCTACCGCCCGAACCCAGCGCACGCTCGGGCCTGGGCCCCTGAGGGATCGGGTGGACGGCCGGAGCTGACGGGCACCGCCGGATGGGGCAGGGCCATGTGGGTAATGTCCGGGCGTCGTCGGAGGTTGCGGTAGCCCAGCTCGGGATTACACGAGAGCTGGGCTGGTTTTCGGGTCAATGGCTCGGCATGATATATACATGCGTGTCATTTGTGCGTCGACGGCCGGAGCGGGCCACTTCTCGCCGATGGTGCCCTGGATCGAGCACCTGGTCGAGACGGGGAATGACGTGCTCGTCTTCGGGCCGCCAGGTTTATGGCCGGCTGCTGCTCGATGGGAGTTTCGCTCGGGCGAGACAGCCGATCCGGCCGAAGTTGGAGCGATCATGGGTCGCGCTATGGCCGGGCGCCACGAGGACGCAGCTGCCATGGTGATCGGGGAAGTATTCGCTCGGCTCAACTCGGGCGCTCTGGTTCCTGCCATGCGGGCGGCGATCGCCGACTTCCGTCCTGACCTCGTACTCCGCGATCCTGCGGAGTTTGCCTCAGCACGCTGCGCCGCGGAGGCCGACATCAGGCAGATCCGGATCGGGCACGGCCTGTCCATCGGTGAAGCGACACTGTTACGCCACGCGCGGCCGATCCTTGAGCAGTGGAGCCCGGGGCTGGCGGACTTGGTGGCCGACTCGGGGTATTTCACCCGGTTCCCAAGCTGCGTCGACCCCCCCACCTTCGCGGCGACGCAGCGGTATCGGGAGGGAGCGGCCCAAGGGCCTCTAACAACCCACGGAGATGCGGAACTTCCGTTCGTCTACGTCACCCTCGGCACGGTGGCTCCGACGATCGCGGCCCTTCTTCCGTGGTACGCCGTCCTCCTCGAGGTCCTCGATGGTCTCCCCGTCTGCGCGCAGGTGACCACCGGACGCGACCTCGAGCCGGCCAGCGTGGGGTTAGCCCCTTCCAACGTTGAAGTCACACACTGGGCGAATCAACGGGTAGCCATGGCGCGCGCTGCCGTCATCGTCAACCATGGTGGTTCTGGGACGGTGCTGGGCGCGCTGGAGGTCGGGTGTCCCCAACTCGTGGTGCCACTGTTCGCAGACCAAGGCGAGAACGCGGCCATGGTCGAGCGGGCCGGACTTGGACTCGCCGTGACCGACCAAGCCAAAGGCGGCCCCGCCGCCATAAGGAGACCTGGCCCCGACGACGCGCGCAGGATCCACCACTCGCTGCAGCGGATCCTCGCCGCAGACCAGATGCGCTTGCGAAGCCGAGCGGTTGCCGCCCAGATGTCGGAGCTCCCCACCCTCCTAGAAGTGTTTCCGAACTGACCCCACCACCCCTGCCAACGGCTCCCTGGCACGCCTGTGGGTGTCTAAGCCTCGATCCACCGATCGGGCTGGGTGTCTAGCGGCGCGTTAAACCGAGAATGCCTTCCTGATCAGAGAAAATAGAGCTTGTCTAGAGTCC
>NZ_JAXCHU010000026.1:0-5980 GCF_035984695.1 Glaciihabitans sp. GrIS 2.15 | reverse complement strand
CGGTCGTGTTCAACTGAACAAGAACGATGCCGGTGGCCTGGTGAACCTCTCGTCGAAGCGCCGGCGCCGCCGCCGACTCCACAGCCGTGTCATCGAGCGCCGCCACCATTGCCTGCTGAACAGTGCCGCCCGCGATTGCAGAGGCGATCATCAACGCCGTGGTCTGTTGGTGATGGTCCAACACGAGAGGTCTGTCGCTATAGAGGGTTGCAACTCCCACCGTGACCGCACCCATCTGAATCGGGACACAAAAGATCGCGCCGACCGGCAACTCGCCAAGCGCTGCACCCAGCACCGGCCAATCATCGTGGCCTCCCGAGGCGACATCCGGAACCATGACGATGTGGCCTGAACGGGCGACCGAACTTTGCGGCCCTTCACCGAGTTCGAACTGCAGCTCGTCAATACGCGCCGCGATCGCACTACTTGAGCAGAGGGTCATCCGCGCGCCGGAGGCCGTCATCACTGTGACGGACGCACCCGAGACGGGAAGAGAACTCAGAAACGGGCGACACAGGTCATGCGCTTCAGCGGGCTGCGGCATTACTGCTTCCGCATGGGCCGAGTCGGTCACACCGATCCGCCCCGCCCGTAGACGAAGTGCAGATCGCCGACCTGCGTTTCCGTGAAAAGGATGCCGTACAACCAAAACACCATCGTGACCTTCCGCCGTTGGACCGTCAGGTCCGGGACAGTTTTTTTATACGGTACCCCACACACGCAAACCGACCGCAGGGCACGTAATCGCAGTGGGTCGCGATATCAAGCCGAGAAGTTGACATCCGGTCGATGAAACGTCACAGTGGTCATCGTCACTCCAGCCCCTGGTGCATCCGAATATCTTTGCGGATTGGGGCCATCGTGACATTTTTTGTTTCACCAACTTCTCTCATTCCCGAGGCGAAGGCACAGACCAGATGACACTTCAAGAAATACGTTCTCTATCGAACGTCACCGCGGGGATCGAAGTGATCCGCTTAAACCGGACCGCATGGCGTATCTCGAATTCATCCATCGACGAGGGCGATCCAGACCGGCTGCACGGCTATATTGAACGGCTCGAGAGTGACCGATACGAAGTGCTGTGGTTAGCGGCGCCGGTCAGCTGGGCGTATGTCGATTCGTTCGAACTTGCGCTGGCCGCAGCCGCTGACCGCCCACACTTCAGCGGCACCATCGAACCGGAACGCGACCTGGCGACCCGGGCTGGTACCACTGCGTTGTTCCGCCCACTGCGTCGGCGCCAAAGCAGCGCCGCAGTAAAAATCCACCGTTGGAAGAAGCAAACGCCTGGCCTATGACCAAATGACCAAATGACCAAATGAAGCGGGGCGGACTGTCGCCTCGATTCCCACAACCGCAAGGAGTGTGTGTTCAATGGGTTTCCTTTACTACGGCAACAACAGTTACGCGGTCGAAATCGACGACCGTCCCCTCGCCCATCTGAAAATCGTCCTGCTGAGCCTGCTTCGCGCGGGCAAAAGCGCCGCATTCTGTTTCGACCGATCAACCGACATCGGCAGTGGTCGGGAGACTTTGTGGATCAGCCCGACAACGGAAATTCGATTCCGGTTCAACGGAAACCGGGCACCACGCATTAACGAGCAATGGCTGAAAGTCATCGCCGCCACCGCGGATGCCTCCACCGGGTTGCGCCTGGTGGCCGAACCGGTCGAGATCCCCATCCTCCTTCGATCGGCAGGATGATCCAGCAACGGGTTCTGATCGATATCGAATTCGCTGTCGATGAAACCCAGTTCAAGCTCACCCAACTGGCAGACGACGCGGTCGGCATTTCCGACGTGACCGAAACGGACGTTCGCGAGGCCGTTACCGCGGGAATAATTCACGCCGATTGGGCCGCGCAAGGACTTATCCCCCAACGCAGCACCATCACCACCCGCACCTCCACCCCGAGTGGAAAGTTTGTCGAAATACTGCTCCCCGCCGACACCAGCGTCATCGCAAACTAGAGAGAACAACCCGCAAGCCCCGCGAATCACCCGATCCCACCAGCTTTTTGAGAACGCAATACCGTGACCCGAAGCGTGGATGGACACGAGTTGGTTGCCTAAATCGGCGGACCTTCCCCGGGGTTCTCAGCCTGAACGCCGCCACCGTCACAGGCACGCACCCCAAAACGGTTCACTCATTCAAGACATTTTCACGAGAACATTTGATCTCCTGCTTCGACGCGAAAGATAGTTAGCTTTGTTTGGCTCTGCGAATCTGATTTGTCGTCACGGTTCTCCAGCGCCAGTATCGGTGTGGTCAATTCCCGAATCAGGTCGGTCACCTCAGCGCGTCTCAGCGCACCAAGACAGCCAACAATGCCGCAGAAAGCGAGCAGGGCGGACACGCGAGAGCCGTCAGTTCTCGCTGACGTCCCCCGGTGGCTTCCCCTGTCGTAGAAGTGGCACTCGCCGGGCCGAAAACCAGAGCGCGCCCAGACGTTAACACCAGAGCCGCGACTGAACTTGCGCTGCCTTAACCAGGAAACGGACTCCTCGAATGCGTCTCACGAGCGTACGTTTCAAGAAAACCGTCGCTAGCAACGCTCTTCCTCAAACCGAATGCAGGCATGACCTTTCTCGTAAATATCAACGAATCGCTCCATGCCATCGAAGACGCCCAGCTCAGCGGTGTTGAAACGCAAATTCTTGCCGCAGTGCACGCCGGCGGGGCGTTCGTCGACCTTCCCGGAAGAAGCGGCCAATTGGTGCGGATTCTCGTCACTCCCGCCACGATGATACGAATTGAGAGATTACCGTCGCCGGTAGCCACAACTGATGACGACGAAGCTATTGGCGACCTCACCTTCATTGACTTGGACATGTTGTAAAAACCCAAGCATCGGTAACAAAAGTGCAGATCGGGATTGTCGGTTGTGTCATTGTCCCGTCATGCAAGGGAGCGCTGCGGAAAAGGCACCATTTATCGCCTGCATTCGCGCCTTGACTATGTCAAGGTTTCCGGGACCTATCTGGGTAACGTGAATCGCGAGCGATCGTCGCAGCACTGACCAATTGGTCTTGAGTTCTGATGACCGTCCGAAGCACGAAATATAGCAAGACTGGGTCGCAGAGAAAAACTACCGAGAGGCGCCACCATGCGGAGTTCGCCCGTCAGGGAATGAGTGGATGCGAAAGCACGGCACGCAGTGCGGCGTGATCTCCAATGCTTAGTCAGCTGCGAGTTTTCGCAGCGCTGAACCTTTATGCGCTGCTTTTGCCCCAGTTTTTTCGGACTTCACGATGAAGGCGGGTTCGTCGTCGGAGGCGTGAACTTTTTGACCGTCGAACTGAAAGTCTTTGGTGCGACGTTCCTCAATTGTGCCGTGCGTGCGCCCTTGTGAAGTGGACCAGGAGACGCGATCGCCGATTGTTAATGAATCCGACACTGAATACTCCGATTTTTCAGACCTATCCAAAGCGCAAATGCTCAAGCGGGCTTTGCGGTGAACTTCACCCGACGGCGACGACTACCAGAATTGAAGACAACGGTAGCAGGTGAGAAGGCTGACCCGAAGGGTATGAAGAGCAGCCGGCCAGCCATCTCCCGCCCCGTGGGAGACGAATCAAAAAAACATGAGGCGGTGTCGGCGGGCTGTTTTTGGGGGGGGCGGGGGAAATCAAGTGACCGGTGATAGCTTTTCGAAGGCCCTCCCGTCACACGCGATCTTGGCGTCAACGAGGGGCGCATCGCAAAGTGCAGAACATCTGTGCGGTTGCAGAGGCGCCCTCTACAGGACACAATCCGTCAGTGATCCTGACCTCGGCGGCAACGACAACGTCCGCACCGATGGTCGTCGGCCAGCCCCTGCAAGGTGGCGCATTGCGAGATATCTCAGCCGGACTCAAGACGTGCAACATTGCCATAATCGGGAACACCACGAAGCTCACCTTCAAACTTCGTAGTACCTGAATCTGTGGGCTACCCGCAATAAACAACATCATGATGTAGCTGCCGCGGCGGAAGGCTCATCAGTGAGATCGGCCGTCGGTCGATCTCGTCAATCCATCACCTTGGAGGTTCCCATGATCACACTCAACGTTTTCTTCGACCTGAAGCAAGAGTCCGAAGCCGAATTCGTCAAGCTTCTCAACCACATGGTCATCGAGTCCAACAAAGAAGACGGTTGCTCCCTCTACCAGTTGTGGCAAAACGCCCACGACAAGTACAGCTACACCCTGATCGAGCACTGGGAAAGCCAAGAGCACCTTGATGCCCATGCCGCGACGCCGCACTGGAACGCGTTTAACGACACCGTGAACACCTTCCTGAAGTCAGATTACGACGAGCACCACTACGCCGAGATCGCTAAATAGATACAAACTGTGGCCGGCCGACTCGGCTCGGCTTTAGCCACCAACCGGGACGGTTCAGTCTGATGCCCATCTGGCCGTCCCGGTCGGTGACCGGCTTTTCAGTCCCGCGTATAAGACCGGGGTGGGCAAGCGCCATACCCTACAGGTCACCGCAACGGGCACCCGAACACGGGCATCCCCGTGGCAAGGTCAGGGACCAGCGGATACATCAGTCTGGGGTGATTTCCCGACAGAGGTATCCGATCGCCCGACGCATCACGTCCGCTTCTTGCTCCACCAGTTCACGGCTGAATTAGAGGGGATAAGGCTGTCGGGTCCTGGCGTTGATCCTTCCACTGAGGGAACCTAATTCCAGCAAGTCAGATGTCGGCTAAATCGACAGCAGTCCCGGACTGAGTCGACCGCACCGCCTCTACGGTCGAGGCGGTGCGGTCGAGGCCGTTCGGTGACTGCGTCGCGGCGCAATCTTTCGGGATTGGCGTTTTAGGGCTTGAGGATGACCTTGGTCCAACCGTCGATCCGGTCGTCGAAGTTCTTGTAGGCATCCACAGCTTCGCTGAGGGGAATCTCGTGAGAAACAATCCACGATGGTGTGGCCTTGCCCACGGCAATTAGATCACGCAATTGCCGGTTGTACTTTTTCACCGGGCACTGGCCGCTGCCGAGAGTCTGGCCCTTAAGCCACTGAAGACCATAGTCGATGGCAAACTTGCCCTGTTTGGCGTTCTCATCTAGGCCACCCGCGTCTGCCGGCAAAAAGACTCCAACAACGCCGATGCCGCCGGTGAAGCGCACGGACTGGATCAGCCGATTCAATGTGATCGCCGGGTCTTCGGTGCCGTTTGGGTCGTGGGCCTGATAGCCGACACATTCACAACCCCGATCCGCTCCCACACCCTGTGTCTGGTCCAGTACAAACTGAACCGGGTCAGTCTTGGAATCATCGATGGCGATCGCGCCGATCTGCTCGGCGAGAGCCAGCCGGTCAGGACGCCGGTCTACGACCATGACCTTACTCGCGCCCTTGATCGTGGCAGACAGTGCAGCCATCAGCCCGACCGGACCCGCACCGTAAATCACCACCGTGTCACCGGGGATCACACCTGCCATCTCGGTAGCGTGGTAGCCCGTCGGAAATATGTCGGAAAGCATCACATAATCGTTTTGCTTCTCTACGGCGTCCTCCCCCAAACGTAGGCAGTTGTTGTCACCGTAGGGCACACGAAGCATTTCGGCCTGCCCGCCGGAATATGGACCCATACCAGCGAAGCCGTACGCGGCGCCAGCGGCACCCGGGGCGGGCTGTGTGGTCGTGCAGTAGTTAGTGAAACCACGCTCACAGTTCTTGCAGAACCCGCAAGAAATATTGAACGGCAGCACGACTCGATCGCCGACTTTCACCGCGTCGACGCCATTACCAATCTCGATGACCTCGCCCATGTTCTCGTGACCAAACGTGCGTCCGACCTCGAAATCGGTGCGTCCTTCGTACATGTGCAAATCTGAACCGCAAATATTTGTTGTCGTGATGCGCACCAGAACGTCAGTGGGACGTTCGTGAGTATTTGAGCTTTTGGGGGCCACCGATATTGACGTTCGGGGCCACTGGTCGATCTGGTCAGTAGCGCGGTGTGGGGCCACCGAGTATTTCC
>NZ_JAXCHU010000025.1:0-9551 GCF_035984695.1 Glaciihabitans sp. GrIS 2.15 | reverse complement strand
GCGTCGGCACGCGCAGTTGTCAGGCGAATTGCAACCAGATCCGTCCCGTTGGCCGTTCCGCTTACCGGCGGCCGCATCGGTCGAAAAGTGGTCTCCGCCGGGCTGCAGCGATACCGGAAAAAGTAGCCCGCTGATCGTCCGGCTAATGGGCGAGTTCGTCTCATCGCTCTGAGAAGCAACCTCCGGGTTAGTACAGGTCGATCATGCCGACACGGTGTTTTACGCCCGACATTTCTGTTGCTGGAACCCAAGGCGGCGTTACTTTTCGGTAAAACGGTCGGAGCAGACTGCGCTGGACGAGCACGATGAGGTTGATGTCGATCCAACCCAGGAACTGCCCAAATTTGATGCCCCGCTTATGCAGCCATGGGGCGACCAGGACCCACGCAGCACAACCGAGAGGTAGCACTACCCACAGGAGCACGCCTCGCACTGTCAGCAGCACGAAGCCGGAGAAGAAGCCCGATTTTGAATTCGCCATGCAATTCTCCTCTTTGCGATAACGCGCCCACGTCTGGCTACCGACATGCCGAAAGGCTATCGTTCGACCGTTCCGCCTGCGATTAGTTCTCGTGAAATAGGCCAGACCAGCAATCTTCGCCCTTTTGCCGTCCGTAATAGGTCCCGCTGTCGGTGGAGTTTGCGCATCTCCAGAGCGTTTCGTGAGGGACTGGTTGTGGCAGTGTTGGAGCCGTGAAGGTTGATGCGGCACGGCTAACTCTCGAGAGCATTTCGCCAGAACTGGCACGTCGAATTATCGCGCGCGACCCTGCCGCCAACGACGCCTGGCATGCGGAATACCCGTTCGAGGATGAACTCGCCCCGCTGCAAGGCCTGGCGGCCGATCCCGATCCGGACCCTGTATTCACGATGTACCAGATTCGACGCCGATCAGATGGTCTCGCCATTGGCGGCCTCGGCTTCTTCGGGCCGCCCCACGATTCGGGTCGGGTCGAGTTCGGGTACGGCCTGGTGCCATCCGCGCGAGGCGTTGGTCTTGCAACGGAGGCAGTCGTCGCAGCCTTAACTGTTGCGATGGACCGCGGGGCGACGATCGCAGAAGCGGACACCGACCTTGATAACGAACCCTGTCAGCGTGTACTGGTCAAGGCTGGATTCAGCGAGACCCATCGCGATCACGAAAAGATCTACTATCGCCGCAGGCTCACCGATCCTGCTTCCGACAGCGGTCCCAACCGGGATTGAACTCGTAGCCATCTATCTCGCAGAGAGTTCCGCTTGCGGGTGTCGTATGAGCGGTGCCGGTGTCGCATTAGCGGTTCCGTTTGCGGGCATCTGAAGAAGTCGATGAGAAGCGCCCCTGACGCCTTGCTGGGAGCGAGGATGCCCCGGATCGGTGGGTGGGGAGGTGACGCGGCCCGATAGCATCTTTTCATGCGCAGGATGTCGGCACGCGGCCTCACCACCGCTGAAGGGGAGCGCTTACTGATTCTGTCCGCAGGGGTGGGATCGGGGCACAACAGTGCCGCGGCGGCGGTTCAGCAGGCGTGTGCCACGCGCGCCGACGTCGCGGAGGTGCAGGTGCTGGATGTGCTGGAGAAGAGCAGCGTGCTTTACCGCGACATGCTGGGGAAGGGTTACTTTGCCCTGGTCAAGGACTTGCCGTGGCTGGTCGAGTGGGGGTACGACATCAGCGACCCGCCGTTTCGGCGCCGCGGCCCGATCGACCCCTGGACACGGGCGAATGCCCTTCCGGTCATCGGCGCGATTAAGCGATTCCGACCGACCGCGATCGTGTGCACGCATTTCCTACCGGCCCAGTTGATGGCATCACTGCTCCTTCGCGGCGTGATTGACGCCAGGACCGCTGTCGTCACGACGGACTACGATTTTCAGGGCCTGTGGCTCACGGGTGTGTTTCACGCGCTCTTCGTGGCGAGGGAGGAGGCGAGGGTGGAGCTGACGGCGCTCGGCCTGCCTCCCGACCGGGTCGCGGCCACAGGCATCCCGATCGCCACACAGCTGAATGTCGCGCCCGCGCGCGATGCCAACGAGCCCCCGATGCTGCTGATCTCCGCAGGCGCGAGCGGCGGCGACTACGCGGTCGCGGTCGTGCGGCAGACGCTGCACATGCGCTCCCCGTTCACGGCAACGGTCGTGTGCGGACGCAATGACGCACTGCGGCAGCGTATCGAGCAGCTCGTGGCACCCGCGGGTAACCGCTATCGCGTGCTCGGATTCACGGCGGAAATGCCGCAGCTACTGCGCCGCGCCGACCTGTTCGTGGGTAAGCCGGGCGGGCTGTCGGCGTCGGAGTGCATGGCCGCAGGGCTGCCTATGGTGCTGGTGAACCCCATCCCGGGGCAGGAGGTTCGCAACGGGGACTACCTGATGGAGCAGGGGGCGGCCGTCCGCTGTAACACTGCCGCCACGATCGGCTGGAAGATCGACGAGGTGCTGCGCGAGCCGGGGCTGCTGCAGCGGATGCAGGCGGCGGCGCTGAGAACCGGCCGCCCTGACGCTGCGGCGGACGTGCTGAGCGGCCTTCTGGACGGGCCATCCCGTCCGCTGGTCGTGAGCCGCGCGGCGCAGAAGACAATCCTCGCCGCGAGCGAGCGGCGCGTTGTCGCGACTGATCTGACGGGGCCGTCCTCGCTGGTCCGCCTGATCGACACGGCTGTGGGCAGCACGGTTGCGCTTCTGCAAGCCGAGGAGCTTGGTGATCTGCAGAAACGATACGCGACACCGGACGGGGGTCTGGTGTTGCGGCGCGACCAAACGCCGGTGTCGTTTCGGTGGGAGGCGCGGCGGTTGCTTCGAGCCATGCTGCGGGGCGACGACGTGCTGCCCGTCCGCGTCGAGGGGCTCTCGGCATCGCTTCGAATCCTCCCCGGGTGACTGGCGGGACACGACCTGTACCGACCTCAGGCCAGCCGACCGTCCGAGCTGCCGTCCTCGTCGATCGATCCCTCAGCGCGTCGCAACGGGCCTGCATCCGCCCAGCTGACCGGGCTGTGCTGGGCGGCGAGCAGGGCCCAGTCGCCCGCGCGGGGAGACCAGCGCCGTGTCGCCGGATCGCGCTGCAGCGTTGGCCCTGCATCCAGTGTGACCTGCACGGTCGTCTCCGCACCGGGCTGCAGCGTCACCTTCCGGAATCCCAATAGCTGGGCCACCGGCCTGCGAATCGACACGTCCGCGGCGTAGACCTGCACGACGGTCGATCCCTCGCGGTCGCCAGTGTTCGTCACGAGTACGTTCGCGCTGCCGCCCGTGTCGTCGAACCTGTGGTCGAGAAGCTGGTGCTCGATCGTCGTATAGCCTAGGCCGAACCCGAACGGGAACGCGGGCGCGTGTCCCTCGCCGTCGAGCCGGCGTTGACCCCACTTGTCGTCGTAGATTACAGACTTCGCCGCGCTGTTGAATGATGGCAGATGCGCGGCGTCTTTCGGGATTACAAACGGCAGCCGTCCGCCGGGCTCCGCGCTGCCGGTGATCACGCTCGCGAGTGCGTGGCCGCCCTCCATCCCGCCGTACCAGGCGAGAAGGAGCGCTGGCACGCGGTCTCGCCAGGCCTCGGTCAGGATCGCGCTGCCGCCGATCAGCACAACGATGGTCCGGGAGTTGGCGGCGGCGACCGCGCGGATGAGTTGCACATCGGAGGGGCGCAGGTCGAGCGAGCTTCGGTCGCCACCTCGGACGAAGCGCGACGCGAGATGTGCGAGACCAATGAGCGCCCGACGGAGGGGACCAGAACCAAACGACCGACCGAGCACGCCCACGTCGACGCCGCCGGTGACGACTGACTCGCCCTCGTCGTGCTGGTCCAAGCCGACGACGATGATCACCGTTTGCGCCTCGGCTGCCACCGCGGCCGCGGCGCGAACATTCCGCCCGGAATTGGTTGTGATTCGCACCCGGGGAAGTGCCTCGCGCAGACCCTGCAGCGGGGAGACCGTTGAGGGGGGTCGAACGCGTGACGAGCCGTGATCGCCGAGGTTCGCCCGCGCCGCCAGCCGGCCGATCATAGCGAGATGCCGGGTGCCCGCTGCCAACGGCAGCAGCGCCGCCGCGCCGATGGTGTCGTTCTTCAGGAGCACGATCGATTCCGTGGCCACCTGATTGGCCAGTGCCCGGTGTGCCGGGGAGGCAATGGGAGTGGCGCTGGGACTCGCCACCTCGCGGGTCGCGGCATGCAGCACGCTCGTGCGCAGGATGCGGCGCGCGGACTGCAGCACAGTCGCGCGGGCCACGTTACCCGTTCGCAGCGCCGCCGGAAGCTCACGGGCGCGCAGCAGTCGTAGCGGCATTTCCACATCCATTCCCGCTTGTAGGCTGGCAACCGCGTCGTGGGTGCCGAACACCCAGTCGCTCGTCACGAACCCCGAGAAGCCCCACTCGTGCCGCAACACATCGGTGAGCAGGGCGCGATTGACGTCCATGTACTCACCCCGCACCCGGTTGTAGGCACTCATCACCGAATCGGCGCCGGCATCCACTACGGCTTTGAAGTGCGGCAGGTACACCTCGTGTAGGGCGTGCTCGTCGACCGATACGTCGACCTCGAAGCGCTCGTTCTCCATCGAGTTGAGAGCGAAGTGTTTCACGCACGCCATCACGTGCACGCGTATGCCGCGGGTCATGGCCGATCCCATCCGGCCGGTGAGCACCGGATCCTCCCCGTAGCACTCCTGCGCCCTGCCCCACGCAGGGTGGCGAAGCAGGTTGACGCAGACGGACGCGGAGTAGTTGGCGCCGCGCGCTCTAGTCTCCAGACCGATCGCGAGGCCGACCCGCTCCTCGAGCCACGGATCCCAGGTCGCAGCCCGCGCGATCGTAACCGGGAAGGCGGTGGAGGCGCCAATCACCACGCCGCGGGCACCATCGCTAAACCGTATGCCCGGAATTCCGAGCCGCAAGACCGCCCCAGCCACGAACGGGCGCCGACCGAGGAGCGTCGGGATGAGCAGCAGCAACCACTTGGGAGAGTCCCCATCGAGCAGTCCGAGAATCTCTCCATCGGTCAACCGGCCGATCAATTCGTCCGCAGCCTCATCCGCACTGACCTCGCCCGCACGGACTGCCCGGACTGCCTCGCCGTAGGCGCCTCCCTCCGCGGTCATCGTGTTCGTCGACGCTGGTCCTGCGCCGACGCTCCTCCGCTTCTGCGCTCGTGCAGCCCGATGCCCTGCTGCCATCTCTCCACGCTGAATTCTGCATTCGGTGTATGCGCAACCGCAAAAACACGGCCTTGCCGCTGGACCCGCGGTGCGTTGAGTGAGCGGGCGCCGAGCGGCGAAGTCCGGTTACTCGTTGCCGGATGGAGTGATTTCGGACTTCGACACAAGTCTCTTTGAGAACCTGCGATTACTGTCACGGTGACGCGATCAAAAATGAGAGTTGCCACCACCCAGAGCCGAAATCCTCAACAGCTGCCGCACTCTCTGATTGATTCGCCCCAGCGTGCCCCGGTGCGCAATTAACGCTTCCACAGCCTCAACGTACCCTCCGTGGAGCCTGTGGATGATGATCCGGCTGAAGGGCTTTATCTTGGTTCTTGAACCTGGAGTTTTGGGATTCTTGCAATTCCCCGGTCCGACTCGACTATCGCAGTTCGATCTTCACACCCGGAGGCCGTTCCCGAGTGACACAGCTTCTCCCGTAACGCCGTCGGCAGGATTTGCCTTCGACCTGTGGCGCTGATGGCCCGGCTTGCGGGCAGGAGGCAGCGGGAGAAAGTGAACCGGGCCTGACGGCGAGGAATGTAGTGAGCACTCGTACCGACGCAACGACTTCAACAACTGGCCACCCGCATGCCTTGTGGTTCGCTGCGGGATCGGCAACCGCCGCAGTGACCGGCGGTTTGTTAGCGGCGTTCTATATTGCGGCCGTTATCGGCTGGCCAGTGGAAGGCGGAGCACCGGCATCGGGGTGGATCGGTATCGTCATGGGGGTTGTTGTCGGCGGGATCTTCGGTGGGATTGGGATCGGTATTCAGCGACGGGTGTCGAGTCCGCGGATCGTTGCACCGCTGATCGCACTGACGCTACTGATGCTGTTAGGGATCCTGGCGTGGGTGGTGCCCACACCGTTTGACCCGAACGGGAGTCTCCGGTACGGGGTAGCTGTGACCGCGCCATTCGCCACGATCGCCACCCTCCTCGTGACCACCATCGTCGCTCTAACCGACTCCGCGCTGTGGCTTCGCGTTGGTGGCGTCGCCAGCGATCTCATCGCTGTTTCATTGGTAATTGGCTTACTGGCAGGCGGGTAGGTCCTATTGATTCCATCTGCCGGTCATCGTTCCGCTTGTAAGACAGGTTTGGACGGTGCTGACTAAACCGTTCAGATGTCAAAAACCCGCTGGAGCTGAGCCCCTATGGCACGCTTAGGCCATGCCAGTTGACGAGATTTTGTATAACGCTGCCGTTGGTCTCATCGAGAGCCGCCTTGCATCGTCAGAGTGGGCTACTGCTGCAGCCCTTCGAATGGATGATGAATCCATCCGGGTGGGTATCGTTTTGGACAATATCAATTCCGGAGCGGGATTATGCGCCGAGGTAGGTCCGATCACTCAGGCGTACACCGAAGGGCGTCAAGTAATCGCGTCGATCTGCGTCAATCGCGCCAAAGACCGCCAACATGATCTGGTTCTCGCTCCGTGCGGCCTCTGCCAGGAACGATTGGCGCTGTGGGGGCCCGAAGTTGAAGTTGGAGCCGCGGATGCTGCCGACCCCAGAGGCTGGAGCGGGCGAAGGCTCAAGGAGCTGAACCCTCACTATTGGGCAGCTTCTTTTTCTGATGACGGGCACTGGCCGACAACGAAGGAACACGCCGAATAGCGTTATCCACATCCTGTCGCCGATCAAAGGCTCGCTTCCGACGACGCATGCGGGGCTCAGGACGGGTAATCACCTGATTGCCGCCCGATGAGCGTTCCCGTTGAGGTCGCCCGCCACACCGCACATTGACGGTCGGGCTGACGTTACAAGGGGATTCAGAATTCGATGGTTCCGTAACCCTGCGCTGGTGGGATGGCGGCGGGTTTCTTGCCGGGGGCAGGGCCACCTAGGTTGGTTGGTTCAGAGCACTGGCCATGCTCCAGGTGACGTCCACCCACCGGGTCAAGGGCGGTTCGTCCGCAGTTGATTCGGTGGTGGTTGCTCCCGTTCGGGTCGTGAGCGCTGAGAGCGCCGAGCCTGCCGTGACTGGAGCAATGTCGAGGACATTGGTGTTGGCACTGTCGGTGCCGCGGGTCACTTGCTCGCCCCCGAGGGCACGCTGGCGGCGACGGTGGTGGTGACGGCTGTCCAACCCATGGTCGCTCCGGCGGGGAGGCCATCCAATGCTTTGAGCAACATTTGCCGCTCACCGATGACCAGGCCCGTGTTCGGGTCGATGATGATTTCCTGCCGGATACCGTCCGTTTCGTCGCGGCCGATGGCGACGCCGGTGCGTCCATCCAGGTTGGCTGTGCCTTGGGTCAGAGTGACCCCGGGAATGAGAGCGGCCGACCGGTACATCGTGGCTCGAATGCCCGCGGGCACGAGACCTGATCGAAGGGTGTCGGCGATCCAGGTCAGGGCCATACCGTCGGGAGACACTCCCTGACCGAGGGTGGTCCGGTAGATGTAGTTGAGCAGCTGTGCCGGGTCGGTGGGGAGCGCGGCCAGGGATGCTGAGGTCAGGTTGGCCGGGCCGTAGAAGGCACCCGATCGAAGGAGCACCCTCTCGGCGGGGAAGGGCGGATCTGCCGCTGCCGCCTTCTCTGATTCGGCCCCAAATGTTTGCACTGGCACGCGTGCATCCCGGATCCAGGTCCATGTCTGCGAGGAATCCTTCGGGATGTAAAGCTGGCTGTCTTGGGAGGCTAGGAACGTAGCGGGAGTGCCGTCCGGCGTGACGGTGACGGACGCGTAGGCGGCGTGCGTCGCGACTTCGAGGAACTGGCCCTGTCCGACTGTGGGATCACTGGTTTTGATGGCGGCGGCGGCTGCGTCGTTCAGGGTGCTTGCGGCCGCAGCATCGGCTCCACCGCGCCATCCGGCCGGGCCCACGATGTTGCCGAGGACGAGAGCGGCGGCGACTCCGGCCGCGGCCAGGCTCGTGCCGGTGATCCAGCTCGCCCTGCGCAGCCGGCGTCCGCCCGGAGCGCGCCGTGTCTGGCTGGCTCGGTCGGAACCGAGAACTGTCTTCCGGACACGGGGACGGCTGCGCACAATGTCGGCGTTCCGGGGGGAGGCGACGATTTGGTCGAGGCGCGCGGTGGCACGGATGCGCTGATCGCTGTCGAGTGACGTCGTGTGGGCAGGGTTGTGAGTGCGGACAATGGTGTCGAGGTTGATGCTCATGAGTGGGTCCTCAGGTACGGGCGGGTCGGTACCGCCGGGGGAAAAATGTCGAGGTGGTGCCGCAAGCTAGTGAGTGCACGGTTCAAGCGGGTCCGATAGGCGGCCGTCGAAATGTGGAGAATGCGTGCGGCGTCCGCTGACGAGATGTCATCCCACAGCGCGAGCGCAAGAGCCTCTTGCTCGGCGGGGCGAAGCTTGTTCCATGCCTGGGCGAACTCGGCGCGGTCGAAAGCGCCAAGACCTTCGTCGCTTACCTGGGTGCGGACTTCCAGTGAAAGGCGAACGCTTAGCGCGGTTCGTCGGAAACGCGATTTTCCTTCGGCGAGTAGGCACTTGCGGGCTACCCCGAAGAGCCATGCTCGGGCGTCTTCTGCGGTGTCGGGGAGCGTATCGAGTCGACGCCAGGCGACAAGGAACGTCTCGTGGGTCACGTCCTCCGCGCGGTGTTCCTCGGGGATGCGGCGCTGAATGAACCGGAGGACCGGCTCGTACGTAGCGTCGTAGAGGGCCCGAAATCGTTCCTGATCCTGGGGAAGTGGCGGCGAGTTCATACCCTTACCTGTCCCCTAGTCGCCCTCGCATTACAAAACCGTTCAAAATCTTTTGCCGGTTGGCTAGATCCTCGCGCGAGAAGTCGGCCTCGCCCTGGATCGGCACGAGCTTCATCGAACCAGGCAGCACGCCGACTGTCGCATAAGAGGTTCGGCTTATGGGCGGCCTCAATCTATCTCGCGGTGTGGATTAGGCCGTTTGGGGGAGTGGCTGGGGAACGACCTGTCTGTTAGAAAGTGAATATATTTTCACTGCACCTGTCGATGCTCATTAGGGCATACAGCTGTTCGGTCTGAGGTGAGATGGCCTTCACTTCGTCGTATCTGAATCACCGTTTTTAGGGGGAAATATTGCGCTGGTCATTCCAACCGATACCCCGATACAAGGTGGTTAGAAATTCTTGAAGGGACCTCGTGGAGTCCAGAATTGGGAGTTCCGCCAGTCCTACCGCTACCACCGTGATCCGCTCTTCCCACCGAGCGCAGCGATCGCATGGGGTGTTGCCGCCTTCTCAGCTCCTGAACAACATCTCAACGTGATTCAAGGTATAGGCCAAACCACGGTCCGCGATTGTCAAACCGGTGCGCCGGTCGCCGCAGACATCGAGCTTGTTCGGATTGTGAACGGCCGCGCCGGTGGCAACAACTACAACTGTGTCCCGTGAGGATTCCCATGAATAAGCGTATTGGC
>NZ_JAXCHU010000024.1:0-11423 GCF_035984695.1 Glaciihabitans sp. GrIS 2.15 | reverse complement strand
ACCTGACGCAAGGGAAGGTTCCGGTCTCGGGCGTAGGTGCGCATGATTGCGAAGGCATCATTCATAGTGGTGTTCATCGTGGCCGCGAGGACGCCCTTGGCTTGCTCAATCAAAATCCTCGAATCAAGGGCACGTTGGAGCTGCTCCGCCACGACATTGGCGCTGCGAATGTGACGTTCCTGCAAAATCCCGATCGTGGCAACATCAGCCAGCGCTTGGGCGACAGCAATATCCTCCGAGACAAGCGCGCCGATGTGATGGCTGAACAGGTTCATGGTGCCAATGATTTGCCCCCGAAGGCGCAGCGGGGTGGCATGAATGGATCGGAAGCCGAATTTCAGCGCCTCTGCTGAAAACGTGGGCCAGGACCCCCCATCGACTTCGATGTTACCGACGGTCACCGGGGTGCCTGTTCGGAAACAATCAAGGCAGGGGCCCTCCCCCGCAGCGAGTTGAAAGATTTCCACCAGCTCAGCTTCTTCACTCGTTGAGGCCACCAGCTGAAGCTGGCCCGTCGGGTCGGCCAGCATGAGCCCGCCCGCCTGGGTATCGAGAATGTCGGTGCACTGCCCAACAAGCCAGTGCAGGAGGTCAACGACATCGAATTCAGTCACGAGAGTGTCGGCGAGTTTGACGAAAGCCGCGCTGAGCTTGCTCTCACGTGTCTCGGTTGTCATCATCTTCTTTTCCTAAGTTATTGTCACGGGGGTGGGTATCTTCGAACGTGAGCAAGCCGGCCACCACATCACGGGCGACCGTGAGAACGGTTATCCCGTTAGCGAAAGCGT
Source organism: Glaciihabitans sp. GrIS 2.15 (assembly GCF_035984695.1). NCBI lineage: Bacteria > Bacillati > Actinomycetota > Actinomycetes > Micrococcales > Microbacteriaceae > Glaciihabitans > Glaciihabitans sp. GrIS 2.15. The sequence goes on along the minus strand of NZ_JAXCHU010000024.1, from coordinate 10,635 downwards.
AGGCCTGTAACCGCGCGTACGCGATAGTTGCGGTCGTGTTCAACTGAACAAGAACGATGCCGGTGGCCTGGTGAACCTCTCGTCGAAGCGCCGGCGCCGCCGCCGACTCCACAGCCGTGTCATCGGACGCGGACACCATTGCCTGCTGGACAGCTCCTGCCGCTATTGCGGATGCGATCATCAACGCCGTGGTCTGCTGGTGATGGTCCAACGAGAGAGGTCTGTCGCTATGGAGGGTCGCAACCCCGACCGTGACCGCACCCATCTGGATGGGAACGCAAAAGATCGCGCCGATAGGCAACTCGCCAAGCGCTGCACCCAGCACCGGCCAGTCATCGTGGCCTCCCGCGGCAACATCCGGGACCATGACGATGTGGCCTGACCGCGCGACCGAACTTTGGGGCCCCTCACCGAGCTCGAACTGCAGCTCGTCAATACGCGCCGCGATCACGCCACTCGAGCAGAGCGTCATCCGCACACCGGATGCTGTTGTCACCGCAACGGAAGCACCGGAGACGGGAAGAGAACTCAAAAACGGAAGACATAAATCGTGTACGTCGACAGGCCGAAGGTCCGCCTCCGAATTGGCCGAGTCGGTCACACCGATCCGTCCCGCTCGAAGACTAAACGCAGGCCGCCGACCTGCGTTTGCGTGAAACGGATGTCGTTCAACCACATCACCGTCGTGACCTTTCGCCATAAAACTGCCGGATCCGGGACAAGCTTTTCTACGTTACCGCACACGTGCAGGCTGATCGCAGGCGGCACAGTCACCCGGAGCATCACCCTCGCCCGCGAGAGCGGACGGAAAGTTGACATCCGGTCCATGAAACGTCACAGTAGGAATCGTCACTCCAGCCCTTGGTGCATCCGAATTTCTCTTTGGATTGGGGCCACTGTGACTTTTTTTGTCTCACCAACTTCTCTGCTCCCCGCCACTACCGGTCGAGGAGACGATCACCGTGCGGGCGCGCTGTACTGTGAACATCCCAACGCCGGGTCGTGGCGGGTGTGCGATAGTCGCCTCGCCCGCGCTGACGGTCGGTTCTGGGCATTCACCGATACAAAACCCCACGAGCTCGAAGTGATGGAACTCAGCGACGAGTTCCTGCGGACCGGGTTCCCAACCAAGTCGCATGCGTTCGCGCGCCTCCCCCGAACGACCGGCGAGTCGCAGACCGCTGAGCTGGAGGCACGGACCAGATGACACTTCAAGAGGTACGTTCCTCATCGCACACCAACCCGGGGATCGAGGTGATCCGCTTGAACCGGACCGGTTGGCGTATCTCGAACTCGTCCATCGACCAGGGTGATTCAGGTCGGCTCCTCGGCTACATCGAACGTCTAGCCAACGACCGATACGAAGTGCTGTGGTTAGCTGCGCCGATCAGCTGGGCGTACGTTGATTCGTTCGAACTGGCTTTGGCAGCAGTGACCGACCGCCCAAACTTCAGCGGCATCATCGAACCAGAACGCGACCCCGCGACCCGCGCTGGTGATACTGCGTTGTTCCGCCCACTGCGTCGGCGCCAAAACAGCGCTGCAGTAAAAATCCACCGTTGGAAGAAGCAACCGTCTGACCAGTGACCAATTGACCGAATGACCAGATGAAGCGGGGCGGACTGTCGCCTCAATTCCCGCAAGCACAGGGTGTGTGTTCAATGGGTTTCCTTTACTACGGCAACAACAGTTACGCGGTCGAAATCGACGACCGTCCCCTCGCCCATCTGAAAGTGGTCCTGCTGAGTCTGCTGCGCGCGGGCAAAAGCGCCGCATTCTGTTTCGACAGATCAACCGATATTGGCAGTGGTCGGGAGACTTTGTGGATTAGCCCCTCAACGGAACTTCGATTCCGATTCAACGGGAACCGGGCACCGCGCATCAACGAGCAATGGTTACAGCTCATCGCCGCCACCGCGGATGCTCCCACCGGACTGCGTCTGGTGGCCGAACCAGTCGAGGTCCCTATTCTCCTTCGATCGGCAGGGTGATCCGGCAACGGGTTCTGATCGATATCGAGTTCGTTGTCGATGAAACCCAATTCAAGTTAGCCCAATTATTGGACAATATGGTCGGCATTTCCGACGTGACCGAAACGGGCGTTCGCGAGGCCGTTACCGCTGGCATAATTCACGTCGATTGGGCCGCGCAAGGACTCGCACCCCAACGCAGCACCATCACTACCCGCACCTCGACCTCGAGTGGAAAGTTTGTCGAAATACTGCTGCCAGCCGACACCAGTGTCATCGCAAGCTAAAGAGAATAACCCGCAAGCCCCGCGAATCATCCGATAACACCAGCATTGTCGGAACGCTTCACAGTCGCCCGAAGCATGGACGGACGCAAGTTGTTCGCCGAATGTGGCGGATCTCTTATGGGGCTGTCGGCCTGAACGGTGCCGCCGCCTCAGACACGGATCCCGGAACGGTTCACTCGTTCAGGAAATTTTCAGGAGGCCATTTGATCTTCCTGCTTTGCACTGGTCGATAAGTAGCATTCATCGGCTCTGCAAGTCTGGCGCGTCGACAGGGTCCTTCGAGTCCACCATCGATATGGTCTATCCCCGAGTCTGGTCGGTCACATCAGCGATGTTTCAGCAAACTTTGGTCGCGAGCCAGTTGGCCGCCGCGGTTACTGTCGGCGCCGCAAGGGGAATTGCGAGCGACATCAATTCGATCACTCCAGCGCGGTCAAATCGCCCGGCGCTGTGTCAGATGCGAAGTTAGTTCGTGGTCGGGTGAGGTGTTTTTTAGAAGGTCACGGTGGGCAGTGTTCGTCGAATCGGGTGGTCTTGCGGGGCTTCTGACTCGATGTAATTACAGATGGCGACGATCGCTTTGTCTTGTTCAGTGAGGTGGCGCTGGAGTCTTCGGCATTCATGAACGACTGCTTCTGCATCGAGGTAGGTCTGTTCGGCCCGCTGGGTCCCTGCCCGGCCGAGGACATCTTGCCCAACCATGATGACGAACATGAACACGAGTTGGAGCAGGCTGGAGATGAAGAGAAGAAATGCAAACGGGTAAGGGTCGAAGGTGATGATTCCGGCCAAGGCCAATCCAATCCAACCGAACTGGAAAAGCACAGCGAAATAGAACGCCCACATGGTGCTGACAGTTTTCGTAATCGCAGCAGCAATACGACCATTCAGACCTACATATTGCGCCTTGACCGTGGTGGGTGTCAGCGTCTCCCGTTCCTTTACCCGCGGGTGTGCTTCTGATTTGACCAGATCGACTCCCTTGTTAAGAATTTTGTCCTGTTCCGCCAGGTGGGAGTGCAGGGTACGGACCTCGCTCAGAATCGTTTCCGCGTCTGTGAAGGTGCGCTCGGAGCGTTGATCGGAACTGCGCCCGAGAACACCTTGACCGACGAGGATTACGAATACGAGCACCAACTGCACCAGGTTGCCAAGGAACAGGAGGAAAGGGAACGGGTAGGGGTCGGTCTTATGCAGCGGTCCAATACTGGCAAGGCCAATCCAGACGAAGACAAAAACGATAGTGATGTAGACAGACCACATCGACCCAACCTTGCTGGTGAGGAATAAGCCAAGGCGAGTATTCAGCCCAAGGCGATCATCCTCACCTGTCGCAGCCGTGGCTGTTGGGGAAGTTTTCGTGGAACGTTTCGATTCTCGGGGGTGAGCCATGTTTGTCACAATAAGCGGTTCGTGATCGTGATCGTGAGGAACCTGCGGGTACTTCCGTGTGTGCGGCGGTTCGGAGCGGGTGGGGAGGCCTTCCTCGACTAAGGGCGTGCGGCGGTTTCTTTAGACCTCGAACAGGTGCGTCTCCCGCGTCTGGGACAGCATGGGCTCCGGCACGGTATCAACCGTCCTAAACCAGGAACGGTTAGCGGGACGTCCGAATCTCATGGTCGACTATTCCAGGCATATGTCGAAGGCGAAAAGTGTCCAAAGCTCGAGACTATGCAAGTTGAGTCGGGAGGAAGCCATATTCTGGCTGCCGAATTCGTGCTGGACGTAGTTAAGCAGATCATCGCCGTAGATAATCACCTCGGTCTAGTACACCGAAAACACGGGTGCGGAAGATCCGATGGGATCAGCCGGAAAAACCGGTGGCAGTGCAACGGAACAAGCTTCGGCCATTTGGCCGGCGGCTGCTCTTAGGGCGTGTTCATCCCACCGTTCACGTTGAGGGTCTCCCCGACGACGAAGCTGGATTCCGCGGAGGCGAGAAACACGTACGCCGGCGCCAGCTCGGCCGGTTGCGCGGCTCGTCCCATCGACGTCTCGCTGGATCCGAACTCGGGGAGCGTCTCCGGGTCCACGCCGCGCGTGACCTGCAGCGCGGTCCAGGTTGGCCCCGGTGCGACGACATTGACTCGGATACCGTGCGGGATGAGCTGCTGGGCCAGCCCCTTCGAGAGGTTGTTGATTGCGCCTTTGGTGCTTGCGTAGTCCAATCGATCCGGTGAGGGGATGTAGGCCTCGAGCGATGCGGTGTTGATGATCGTCGAACCGGGTTCGAGGTGGGGCAGGGCCGCCTTGACGATCCAGAAGAGTGCGAAGACGTTCGTCGCGTAGGTCTGCTCGAACTGCTCATCGCTGAGCTCCGCGAGCGTGGGTTGCCACACCTGCTTGCCGGCGACGTTGACGACCGCGTCGAGTCCGCCCATAGCGCTCACCGCCGTGTCAACGAGCGCTCGGCAGTAGGCCGGGTCGGTGAGATCGCCCGGCACCAACGTCGCGGTCCGACCAGCCCGCTTGATGACGTCGGCAATGTGACGCGCATCCGACTCCTCTTCTGGGCGGTACGACATCGTAATGTCGGCTCCCTCGCGGGCGAAGGCGATAGCCACTGCTCCACCGATGCCGGAGTCTGCTCCCGTGATCAAGGCACGCCGGCCGGCGAGTCGGCCGGTTCCGCGGTACGTCGCCTCGCCGAGGTCGGGCACCGGCGTCATCTGCGACTGGATACCGGGCTCGTCTTGCTGCTGGACGGGTGGGCTGATGACGGGGTAGCGGGTGCGCGGATCGCCGAAGGTGTACTGGTCTGGCTTCGCGGGGGCGGGTGTTGCAGTGGGTTCTGTCATTTCTGTCTCCTTGCCGAGCGGGATGCCCCGTCGGCACCCGAGAGCTCTTCGATGGTGATGGCCGCGTTGATCAGCCCGATGTGGCTGAGGCCCTGGGGCAGATTGCCGAGGAACGAGTGGTCGCTCGGCTCGATCATCTCGGCGAGAAGGCCCACGTCGTTCGAGAGCTGGACGAGTTCGTCCATGAGCGCCGTAGCCTCGTCGTGGCGACCCACGCAGGCCAATGCGCTCGCCATCCAGAAGGAGCAGGCGACGAAGGCTCCCTCCTCCTGATCGGCTCCGCTGTAGCGATAGAGAAGCGGGCCCCTGCCCAACTCGTTCCGGATGGCATCGATGGTCGACGACATGCGGGGCCCGCGGTCGAAGCCGCTCGTAGCGTGGAGCAGCACCGAGGCATCCAGGGTCTCGTCCCCGGCGTGGGCGACGTAGGCCTGGAGCGCATCAGACCAACAGTGCCCGTCGATCCAAGTTCGGATCTCGTCACATTCGGCTCGCCATCGCTTCGCATCGCCGGGCATGTGGCCGGCCTCGCACAGCTGGGCCGCAGCATCCAGCGCCTGCCAGCAGCCCATCTTCGAGGAGGTATTGTGATGCTGCTCCTCGAGCTCCCACATCCCCGCATCTTCCTGTCGCCAGGCTCCAGCGGTGCGTTCAGCGAAGGATTCCAGCAGCCGGCCCGTCTCCACGTCCAGCACGTTGCCGGCGTTGACGTAGATGCGAATCACGTCGAAGAGGTCGCCGAAGACGCTGAGCTGCACCTGATCGGTCGCCCGGTTTCCCGAGACCACCGGGCCGATCCCCCGCCACCCGGGTACCTGGTGCGTGGTGACCTCCCCCGGTAGCTCACCGCTGAGTGTGTAGAAGATCTGCAGTTCGGGACCGTGATCCTTGAGCGCGCGGAGCAGCCAGGCCACCGCCGAATGCGTCTCCTCCCGCAGACCGAACCGCACCAACGAGTGGACGGTATAGGCGAGATCACGTACCCACGCGTAGCGGTAGTCCCAATTCTTGCCCCCGCGCAGGCTCTCCGGCAGCGAGGTCGTTGGCGCCGCAGCGATCGAACCGGTCGAGGCGTACATAAGGAGCTTCAGTGCGAGCGCGCTGCGCTGCACGTGGAGCGCCCAGGGGCCGTCATAGCTGAACTCCTTCGACCAGGCGCGCCACGCGCTGATGGAGCGGTCGACGGCGGCATCCGTATATTTTCCAACCGGAATGGGAAGCGGGCCATCCGACGTTCCCGCGACGACAAGCAGGTGTCTCGACCCCTTCGACGTCGTGAATCCGCCCGCTATCGCGCGATCGCCACCGCCGCGCGGCCCGTGCTGGATGCCTCGCACGGTGAGGTTGACCGTGTCGATTCGCAGGATCTTGCCGAGGGGGCCGTCTTCGACCCACGGCGACGACGAGGCGAAACGGGTGCCCGGCGCGACCTTCCAGCGGAACTTCACGACGCCCCGGATCCCCTCGATGCGACGCGCCAACTCGACCCATGGCAGGCGTCCGGCGAGGCCCGTGACCAGCGCGTCCGTAACGCGTGCGACCCCGAACTCCGTGGTGAATGTTGTCCGCAGCACGTTCGTCCCGCTGAGGTAGCTGCGTCGCACGGTATACGGCTCGGTCGGCGCGAGTTCGATCTGACCGCCGCCCTCGGCATCCAGCAACCGGGCGAAGACCGGGGTGGAATCCATATCGGGAATGGGGAGCCAGTCGACGCTGCCGTCCCGGGCGATGAGCGCGACCGTGCGGCCGTCCCCGATCGCGGCATAATCCCGCAGATCGACATAGCCGTCGGTGCGGGCTTTCATGGCGACCATACGGCAACCTACCGCGCTGCCCTGAGGATGGCATCCGCGGTGCGGAGCGAAAGTGCCATCATCGTGAGGCCCGGGTTCGCGCTCAGCGAGCTCGGGAACACCGAGGTGTCGCAGATCCAGAGATTGGGGATATCGAAGCTCCGACCGTCGGCGTCAACCACCCCGACGTCGGCCGTCTCGCCCAGCCGGCAGGTCCCGAGGGTGTGAGCAGATCGCGGCAGAACCAGGATGTCGCTGCCACCCGCCGCCGACACGATGTTGGTCATCATCGTGACCGCGTGAGCCTCGATCGCCTTCTCGTTCTCGCCCGCCGTGAAGGTCACGTGCGCCTTCGGCACGCCGAGCTCGTCGACCTCGTCAGACAGGGTGAGCCGATTCGCGTCGGAAGGCAGGCATTCCGCGTTGATCCCCAGACCGGCCATGTAGGGGTACCGCTCGAGCGCCTCGGTGAGTTCCGGACCCCACAATGAGCTACCCCGGATCAGCGTCGTCGCGAAGGTCAACGGCATCACCCCGAGGCTCTGCATCAGGTAGCCGCCCACGAAAGCGGCGTCAGGCGGGCGCACCATGTCTTCCGAGATGATCGACGACGGATAGCCGCGATACGACCGCATCAGCTGGTCGAATCGTCCCCAGACCTGCACGCCACCATGGGCCATGAAATTTCGGCCGACCTGGCCGCCACCGTTCGCGAGTGCGTTGTGCAGCAGCAGCCGCGGAGTCTCGATCCCGCCGGCGCTGAGCACCAACATCGCGCACCGTTGGCGATGGTCGACGCCATCACGTCGATAGATCACGGCGGTGACGGCGCCGGATTCGTCCGTTTCGATGGTGTGCACTGTCGAATCAGCGCGGATCTCGGCCCCGCGCGACACAGCCACCGGGAGGTAACTGGTATCCATCGACACTTTCGCGCCGTTGCGGCATCCTTGGTGGCAAGCGCCGCAGTTGACGCAAGCCTGGCGCAGTCCGAATCCCTCCTGCTGCCAGTCCTGGCTGATGACAGCGGCGGGCGCATCGGTGGCGCGGATGCCGAGCGCCTCGCATCCACGCATCATCATCTCCGACGAGGCGTTGCGCGCAACCGGCGGCAGTGCGTAGTGCCGATCAGGGTCCCAGGGATAGTCAGACGGCCCGGAAACACCGAGGTACTGCTCGACGCGGGCGACATAGGGCATGAGCTCGGAGGGGGAGATCGGCCAGTCGACACCCTGACCCGTCTCGCGTAGGAGCGACATGTCACGAGCGTCGGGGCGCGGCGTAAAGGCACCCCAATGCAACGTCGAACCGCCGACACCGCGGCCGCTGTTGTTGGGCCCGAAGGCGGTCGGTGTTTCGCCTCCGCTGAGCCGCTCATCCATCCAGATGATGTCGACTGCCTCGGTCTCATCGGGCGTGTGGTCGCCGGGCTCGAAGTTCGGGCCGGCTTCCAGCACCACAACTCTCAACCCGGCTGACGCCAAGGACGCGGTCAGAGGGGCCCCGCCAGCCCCTGACCCGACCACGATCACATCGACCTCGTCGGCGTGGTCGAACACGCGCATGCCGCTCAGGTTCATTCGGTGCCGCCGCCGCTCGGTTCCCAGGCTTCTCGGCGGCCGGCTTCGAGAAGGGTGAACCCTTGCTTGCGGACGCCGTCGCCGCCGTTGCCGAAGCCGTCGTACTTGACGCGTGAGAAGGTCGCCGGGTGCGCCATCCACTGACGAGCCAGATCCACGCGGGCGTCTTCGAACCAGAACTGTAGCTGCTTCGAGCTCAGCGTTGAGCCCTCGGCGACGAAGCTGCCGTCGATCAGCTGCGCGATCATCTCGCCCTGTCGCTCCGGGGTGTGAACGCCGAATCCGACCAGCGCGTCGAGGCCAAAATGATAGGCGTCCACGTCGGTGGGCAACGCCGCGTTCCGCCAACCGTCGCCGCCTCCGCGACCGAGCTGCTGGTCGACACGAGCGGCGAGGTCGATCGCGTCATCGCCCTGCGGGACAAGTCGCTCGGCGATGTCGCGCAGTGTCGCTAGTTGCTCGCTCGACAAGACCAAGGGTTGGTAAACAGGGTCATCCGCCAGCGCCCGCCGGGATAGGATGCCCCTGGTTCGCTCGCTCGTCCGTTCCGACGCGATGACCCGGCCGGTGCTCGGGGGAACCCCCGGGGACGTCCCTGCATGGTCACGCCAGAAGGTCAGGATCGCGGCGGCGACCTCCTGAGGTCGCTCGATCGGCAGAAGATGGGCGGCATGCTCGATCGTCACGAACTTCGCTGCCAGGTAGGTCGCCCCGTTGAGGTGGCGCTGCGCGGGTTCTCCCAGCTCCCCATCCTGGGCGCCCGAGACGATGAGAGCTGGCACAGTCAGATCCCCGATTTCTGAAGACCAGTCTTCGCGACTACCCCTCTCCAGCCAGGCGCGCCAAGCCAGCGGGTCAGTACGCCGCACGCCCGACATCGCGCTTGCCATGTCCGTCTCGGCGAGTGGCTCGGCGATGTTGGCGTCGACGAACTCGCGCGCCGATTCGTCGCTCAAGTGGCCGTCGGAAGACAAGTGGCTTTCTGAAGCCCAGCCGATCATCAACTCGCGGCGGTCCTCTGCCATCGGCTCGGACGTCACGGGAGATGCGGCCAGCAACACGACGCCGGCGAGGCCGAAGAGAGGCGCCCGACCAGACAGAGTCCGCGCGGCGATGATCGAGGCGATTTTTCCGCCCATGCTGTGGCCAACGAGCATCCATCGCGCAGCACCATGCGCACGGATCCGGCGGATGACGAACTCGACCGTCTCCTCCACCGAGGCCCCGTCGACCCACGCCGTGTCACCGAACCCGGGCAGATCGATGGCGACTACCTCGATCTCACCAGCCAAGGCATCCCGAAGGTGAGCGAACTCGGCAGAACTCGCGCCCAGGGCATGAAGGCAGAACGCCACCGGCCGCGCGGATGCCCGGGCACTGTTGCTTGACATGACACCAGCTTGCCGGAAGACCGCCGACGCCCCAAGGGCTTGACAAGGACCGCGCCGAGCGGCAGGCCGCGAACATTTACCGAGTGAAGAATTTAAGCGGCGGCTCGATTGGCGAGGCCGACCGGACAGGTACCGTTCCCCTCTCTTCCTGCGGGAAGGGTTCGATGCGGCTGTAATGGGCAATGGCCAAGACAACCCGGTTTTGCCAGGTCGCTTCGGTCAGCATCTGATCACGCCCACCAAGCAAGACGGCTCCTGGCCCGAGCGCGCACTCCGCATTGCCGAACTCCCACCCATGACGATTCACGATCTTCGACACACTGCTGCAACCCTGGCAACCAAACCGACAGCCATCCCTCCCGCTTACCCGCCTCCGTAGGGTAGTCGCATGTGCAATCTCAAACCTGTGCTTAATCGACTGGCGGCTTTTGCCATCGATATTGTGCAGTCGATCGTCGCTAGCCTCGGAGGCGGGAACGGAGACCCGACCGTCCTGCACGAGCCGGTCAAATCCGCGGGCACACCGCAACCGAATCGGAAGCTCAAGCTGAAACGGAAACGCTGACAGTAGAAATCGACGGGATGAGGCTGCTGTCGTTTTTTGGCTCCACAAAGTGCCCCCCCGTTTGCCGCCAGCCCTCCGAATTGGCTCGTCGGTGTAGGGCGAGCTGCGGCCGATAAGGGAACCCGCAACGGGAACCTTCAGCGGGGTGCTTAGCCTCAATACCGTTCAGTTAAGTGTTTGAAGGCGGATTTGGGGGCTGTGTTCGGGTTGTGGCCAGTGGGAGTGGTGGTCGCGTTTGGCAAGCCATTTGG
>NZ_JAXCHU010000023.1:0-14085 GCF_035984695.1 Glaciihabitans sp. GrIS 2.15 | reverse complement strand
CCGCCCCCCCCCCCCCGCGACAGCCCGGCACCGAAAGGCAATACCGGCGGCCCCCGAAGGCAATATTCAACGGCCCCCGAACTCGCAAATACTCATTCGATCTTGGCGTCCGGAACATCTTCAACGCTGACCTCATTGGGGCCTTTATAGACGACTGCTTTCATTTCTCTTCACTCCTAAAAAATAATGACAGCGGCGGCGGAAAGTCCGTCTTCACTGTCGGAGGTGTGCGAAGGATTAATGCCCGGACAGCCTTGGGCTGCCCCGGGATTCGCTTAATTCAGGTCTACCCCGGTTCCGCTGTGGTGAGCAGGGGTTGACATTCGATCTCTCAACACGGCGAAAACACCAGAGGGGAATGCTGTCGACTTAGTGGATTCATCACGCGCGGTAGCGCTGCGAAAACGGCACTATTTATCGCTGGCATCCTCAACACCCCAAAGCTTGGGAAACAGGCAGACTGTCTTCTTGTGCCGAAACGCTCGCAAACATGTGCTGTAGTCGGCTGCATCAGGTCGGGATGCCCAACGTGGTCGATCCACACGCGCCAGGTCGGAGCGCGCGCGCGGTAATGCTCTTGCCGCCATTGGTCGGCTGAACCCGCCGCAGTTATGGACGGAGATCCGCTATCTCGTGGCCGAGAACCAGTAATCGCCAAGCCATTCGAGAAACAGTTGAGCTGACACGTCAGCGTGTTTGATCTGTACATGGCCAGTACGCCCGAAAAATTCGTCAAATCCGTCCAGTTCGTTCATCGCCCCTTGGGACAGCGGGCGGAACCCCATCGTCCACTGAGGGAACTGACGCTGATCGATGAGTTCCCTACTGAGTACATGAACGTTACGGTGTCGCGGGTCAAGACTGATCGTCCTGTACTTCGTGAGCACCTGTTTCTCCTCGCCTTCGAGGATCTGAATGAACCGTCGCCGGTGGCAAAGAAGTGCACCCGTCAGCCCCAGTCGGGTGTTGTTCGCCCGTGATTGCACGAGTATTGCGACGATATCGTCTTCGGACATTGGCTTCGTTGCGACGCTCACATAGATGATAGACAGCATTAGATTCCCGCTACAATAAGCATAAGAGCAATAATTCGCTATTGAGCGTCGGCCAGCGAAGCCCCAGTCAGAGGGGACTCCTCGATCACCTTGTCCGGACGGAAGTCAGGCGCCCAACCGGCGGGCCGGGGCTGCTTCCCCTTCGATTACGGAATGGTGCTTCGCGACAAGATCGCTTTTCGCCCAATAAGGAAAGCATCGTCGCCTACATCCCTCGGCAAGCCGGGCCAGCACCCGACGGGCCGAGGGATGCAGCGCCGTCGGCACCTCGAGATCCTGCCCGAACATCTCGTCGATCGTCGAGGTAAAAGGGTCCAGCCGCGAAGCCTGTGACACCCGCGGTTCCGGTGCAGGCCGGTCGGCCACCTCAAATGTTTGACGCACGGTTCACCGATGCACCCCATCCTGGCCAGCCAACTCGGGACGAGCAACTCCGGTGGGCTCGTGCGTCACGTCAAACCCTTGCGAACAGCTCCACGCTCTACCTGACCCCGACCCTGACCCGGCCGTCGACCCCAGGCCCCCCTGTCAGCTACGGACACAACCAGGAGCCACGTGTTAACACCACGCTAAGGTGGGGCCACGAAACCGCCATACGGAGCTCAGCAAGTTTGAAGCGAGGCCAAATTCGGTCGCAGTCTTGCCCTCCTGATCGCGGCCAGGCGTGGATCTCGACATCGCCGTTTGCAAACATCCTCTGACCCCGAGTGTGATCGGCTCTCATCATCCATCGCCGGGGAACCCGATCAGACGTTTCGCCACCAGAAACCCCCGAGACACTCAACCGCGATCTCCGGAGCAAATGGGTTGCAATCCGAATCGTTTGGTGTGACCGGCCGAGTTGCGGAGGTGACCGCTTGCCACGGTGATCGGTCGGCTACTACGTCAGGGTTCGATCACTTTCTGGGCGAGGGTTCTGCAGGAGGGGCTCGGGTGAGAGGAACAATCCGTTGGCGCTGTTGGCGGAGTCCATGAGGGTGTCTAGCCAGTCCAGATTTATTGCTGGTATCCGGTTTCCGCAGAAGCGGTAGAACAGAGTGCTGCTCGGATTGAGCCAGATAACGCTCCGTCCCTGGCCATCTTCGGCGGTATTAACCCAGGAGAAAACGAAGCTCTCTCGACGGCTCAGTTTCGCCGTAATCACAATTTGAAGGTGCTGAAGTGTGCGATCTTCGAAGCAGACTTCCATGCTGGAGTTTCCGCAAATCAAAGCACCCATGTTCGTTTCCTGTACTGGAAAGGGTGACACCAGACATCGGCAGACGTGGGCAAGCCTCTTTCTAAGCGCTGACACTACCTCACCCGGAAATCGAGGAGTCACCATACTTTTCGGGGCGCAATAACGTGCCTGGAACACCGGACGGCTCTGCCACCGGACGGCTCTGCCACCGGACGGTTCTGCCCCCGGACGGAGCCTCACACGATGACGTTCAGTTGTTCGAGGGGACTAACTGATCGCATTCGCATTCGTGTTCGAGCGCGAGTGCGTGTTCGTGTTCGTGTTCGTGTATAAGCACTATGAAGCGAGCGAGCGCCTTCAAACCGACCACCTGGTCAGAGGAGGTACCGAGGGTCTGAGGTGCTTTCACTGTCTGCTGTGCTCACCTTCCCACGCGAGTAGCACTCCCCCGCACCGACAAGGCCGACGCGCGACCACGGACTGCCATCCCATGCAAGAAATGCAGCGGTGATCCCACCCGGAACTCTATATCGCTGCTACTCAGTTTGCAGCCCGAACCCAGTGCTGCCCTTCGGGGGACAGCACTGGTGGGTTGATCGTGCGGCAATCGGGGTTCGCCGGATGATCTGGCCAACTCCGGGGGGGGCTAGCTGGGTAAGACTCTAAAGCCTTGTCACCCATTGTGGGGACTTCGCTTTACCCCTTGACAACGCACTGCACAGTCATTCTGTTCGGCAGAGTCTTACATGCCGAGCGAGCGCGGTCAAAGCTTCTGGACGGTGTTAGGCGAAACAGCGGCTGGAGTGACCGATCCGCGGCGTGACCGTCAACGAGACAGATCCGGGATCAATCCACCCCACGTCCGAAAGCACCGATGCTATGTCACTTAGGAACCCTCACCGGACGGTATTTCCCGCCATCGCGAGAGTGCGCTCTACACCAGTTTTCTCACGAATCGGCCGCCCGTAAGCGGGGCGGCACTTCGGGTGGCTGTTAAAATCGGATTGGGAAGCGTGTGGTCCGTTGCGGTGCGGAACAAGGCCGTTGGGGGTGGCCGGAGAACGACGTGTCTACTAAACAATAGATATATTCTCGACGGAATCTGCAGACCCTGATTAGGTCGTATAGCTGTTCCGATCTGAGGTGAGGTGGCTTTTGAACTGTCGTATCCGGGTCGCCTTTTTTGGGGGAAATATTGAAGCCGAGAAAGCAGAGAAAGAAACCGACCAAAAGCTAGCTGCCTAAACTCACGCTGGCCTCATTCGCCTTGACAAATTCCGAGCGGACGGCAGAGAGATAACTGCAACAGCGCAACAGCGCAACAGCGCAATCCATCGCCCGCTGCAATTTCTGCGCAGCCTCGCTGACGCTTGGGTTACAAGAAATCAGCGGGGTCGTCGGCTGATGAACTGGATAAGTGTCGATTCCAACTTGTATGGAATTCCATCGCGTTCCTCGGGCACATGTTCTGCACCAGTGTGGGCATATTCGACGATCCACGACGAGAAGACTTCCTCAAGCAGGGAGTGCACCGTCGTGGAGTCGAGCTCGAACTCCACCAGCGCTGGTCGAATAGTTCCATCAGCAAGTTCCTCAATCCGGTCCGCAAAAATACCCAGCGCTACCAGACCGCCGGGTGCCGTGGCCGCAGCACACCGGTAGAGCAGACCGCGCATTGCCGTAATGCTGCTCACATGTTCCACCGCAGAGAAACCGACGATGAGACCCACCGCCATGCGGGTGTCGAAGGTGAACTTTTCCAGATCACCAACGACCGGTGTCACCATGTCCAAGACACCCGCCGCAGCACAATTGGCTTTCAGGTGGGCTATCGCTGACGGGATCACATCGACAGCGACCACCTGTGACCCGGCAGCCAGGCCCCGAGCCATAGGAATCGTGTGACGGCCAACACCGGCACCTAAGTCGAATGCCCGAATTGGGTTGGCTCCGCCACAGAGCGTTAAAGCCTTCAGGACCAATTGATCTGGCTCTAACAGCCAAGAATCGGCGGCCCCGAGAGGAGTCGATTCGTAAAAGTCCTCGTGATAGCGAAGAGTTTCCGCCCGACCCTGAGCGAACGCCAAATCAGTAATGAGATCTGGCAAGCGACGAGCTGATGCCGCTACCATCCATCACTCCCATTGGCGGTGTGGGAGATCCCCGCAATTTTGACCCTGCTCACTCTGACGGCCACGACTGTCCTTCGATATCGGCAGCGCGCAGGGTCGCGCATATTCACGCGCTCGACCGGTCTGTGAGGCCTCTGGCCAAAATCATAACGAGCACGATTATCAGCAATGTGCCGATATAGCTCAAGACGCTTAAAGATTGCACCAGATGACCGATTAGCAGCAGCACTGCTGCGATCACGCCAACGATGATCGGCAGGAATTTCATGTTTTCTCCAGTCGGTGAATGACCGCCGCCGGGATCTGGAGCAACACTTTCAACCTACCTGTGCCCCGCAGATGCGGTCAAGTACCCCACTGGTCAAGTACCCCACTGAGCGAAAGGCCACCAAGACCAACTCCGCACAACACACGCTGGTCACTCGACATACCCGCCCGCAGTGGGAACAGTCGGCGAGATCGGAGCGTTTCACCGTTTCCCGCGACATTTCAAGCTTTGCTCTGAGAGTGCAAGAAATGTAGACGCGCACGGGGCGTTTTGCACCACAAAATGGGCACCTTGCCCGCCGGGCAACGCCGTGCGGCATCCGGACCATCAAAACTTGGACGGGAATCTGACCCCAGCATCAAGCCTGCACGTCAAGCCCCCAAGTCAAACCTGCACATCAAGCGCCCAGGTCAGGCCTGCACATCAGGCCTGCACGTCTCCGCGCCATCCGCCATCGACAGTTCCCTTCGCTTCGATGAATTCCTTAAAGTTCGCCAGGTCTTTCTTGATGGCATGATTATCGACACCGAGAGCGGCCCCGGCTTTCTCCATCAGCCCGGTGGCTTCCCAGTCGAGTTGCACCGTCACACGCGTTTCGTTCTCCGCTAACTTATGGAACGTGACCACTCCCCCGTGGTCGACCTGGCCGCCGGTACTGTTCCAAGCGACACGTTCGTCCGGATGCTGCTCGGTTATCTGAGCCTCAAACTCACGCTCCACACCGCCGATTTTGACCTTCCAGTCGGTGAGGGTGTCGGTCACCTGCGTGATGGATTCGACGAAGCTCAAAAACTTCGGAAACTCCTCGAATTGTGTCCACTGGTTATAAGCGACGGTGACGGGAACGTTAACATCGACAGTCTCGATAGCGTTGGGCATGATGATCTCCAAGTGCTAATTCAACGGATGGGCCAGTTGCTGACTCCCTTTTCACACTACCGAGGGCTGACCCAAGGTCAACCCGGCTGAGAAAAAGCTGGCAGGCAGCCTAAAGCTACCCATGCTCGAAACCCCAGCAGTGCAAACGAGCGCTCGGCCCTTCGAACGAATTTGGACGCCGACCGACAGGTCAAGCTGATAGGAATTACTCATCTAGTCGCAAACGTGAAGTCCTTTTTTAGGACTGGGCCCAAACGCTCACATTCGGACTCACACTCCGACTCCGACTTCGGCTCCAGCTCCAGCTCCCGCTCCAGCTCCCGCCGATGTAAGCTTGCGCCACGTTGCTCCAGAACTCGGCGATGACAACCGCCCCCACGTCCTGGAGAAAAACTGATGATCGATTCTTCCGCACCGCAACCGGCAACCGAAGGTACCATTCGACCTGTCGACCCAGGCGACATCGACCTTGGCGATACTCAGTCGATCGATATCACTCCGTTCCTCAGCGCCGATTCCACGAACCTCCACCAAATCGAAGCATGACAACCAACATCGCATCCGGATCCGCGTGGGACTCTGCGTCTGCGTCTGCGCTATCCCCGGTGGTAACAGGTGTCCCCAAGCAGCTTCCCAGGCCGATGTCGTACGCCGTGACAAAGGCCATCTAAAGCCATGCATGGCGTGAATTCGCAAGACAACCATTCCACAACTCCGCTTCGTGGCGAGGGAAGCACGCCCCTGCGGTGGTGATGCTTCATTTTCCGAAACTGGCCTCACAACCTCGACTACGGTGGAAAAGGTGAACTCAGATAAAAATATCCCTGGATTCGAATATCCGGATGAACCGTTCGATGAGAACGAACTTGTCACCAACGATGCGGTCGGAGGCGAACCGGTCAAGCCGACTGGTCATTACGCCGGACCCGAGGGGTCAGAACCCCTCGAAGCGACTCCCGAGTACGAGGAACACGCACCCAATTCGGAAGATGGCCCAACCGATCTGGACGGTCAATAACCGCAACGGAAGCGGCACTGCGTCCGACTCAACCCGCGACCTGAGCCAATATTAACTAATTCAGCAACGGAACTAAGGGTCGGTTTTAGGGACCGCGACGGTCGTTGTTGATGGACGTACCGTTCACACTCGCTGGGTGTCACCGACGGCTCGGCAGAACCGTACGCCCCCTCGTGTCACGCCCTCCTTCTCAGTCCCGCGTTCTCCCGCTCCCGCATCGAAAGGCCTGCCCGTGCCCACCCTCTGGAACGAAGTCTCCCTCGGTCGAATCACCTTGCCCCACCGTCTTGCAATGGCACCGATGACGCGAAGTCGCGCGTTAGCCGACGGAAGCCCTACTCCGCTCATGGCTGAGTACTACACCCAGCGAGCCTCGATGGGCTTACTCATTACCGAAGGCACTCAGCCCTCGGACGACGGTCAGGGGTACCTATTGACCCCGGGCATCTACCGGCCCGAACACGTGGCGGCATGGCGCCTAGTCACCGATGCTGTGCATGAAGCCGGGGCTCACATGTTCCTGCAGTTGATGCACGTCGGCCGCAACGCACACCCCGACAACACCCCCCACCACCGGCCCGCCCTAGCCCCATCGGCAATCGCCCCAGGCACCGAAATATTCACAGCCACCGGAATGCAACTCTCACCCCCACCGCGCGAAATGACCAGCGACGACATCGCAACGACCATCAGCGACTTCCAGCACGCGGCCAAAAATGCTATCGAGGCCGGTGCAGATGGTGTCGAGCTGCATGGCGCCAATGGATACCTGCTGCACCAATTCCTGTCACCAAACGCCAACCATCGAAGCGACCAGTACGGAGGCTCCACCGAAAACCGGTCGCGTTTCGTCATTGAGGTCGCCGCTGCCGTGGCCGAAGAGATCGGCGCTGACCGCGTCGGTATCCGATTCTCACCCGGGCAGGCCACCGGCGGCATCGACGAAGGGAACACCGTCGCGGAGCAATATCATCACCTTGTCGCCGCGCTTGAACCCTTGGGCTTGGCATACCTGCATCTTGTGCAGATCGGGGACGAAGAACTGCTGCGCGATATTCGCCACACGTGGAGTAGCGCCTTGCTTGTCCACCGTCCCGGTCGGGACCTCGACTCTCTCAGCGATGATGTTGAGACAGGCACAGCTGACGTTGTCCCCGTCGGGCGTTGGGCCCTAGCAAACCCCGACTTTAGTGAACGCCTCCGCCATAACGCACCACTCAACGATGCGGACCCAAGCACTTTTTACGGTGGGGGCGCGGCAGGTTACACCGACTACCCCACACTGACCAGCCCCGCGCAGAAATAACAAAAAAAGCCGTAACAGCACAAACACCACACCTGACGCCGAATACTGAACCGTACCTGATTTCGTGCCGCTTTCGTTCTGGGGAATGACAGCGGATTACGATCGACGCGGCCCTGCTCAGGCATTCAAGCGTTCATCGCGTCCATGAAAGGAAGATCGAATCCGAACTCGGACAAACATGGCGCCCGTAAGCCGGACCACCTGAGGAACTATCTGCGGAAACCCGCACCTTTGCGCGGATGTGTGCGTCGCTGAGTGAAGAAGCCGAAGCGATCGGCTGGTACGTGCAGCGAATCTCCGTTGAGCCTGATGTTGAAGCGCGCGCCATCATGTAGGACTCGATGGGAGAGGAGTTCAAACAGTTCAGCATGGAGCTCGAGTTCCTGCTGCGACGCACACCCGAAGTGGCGAGAAACAGCCGAAGGCATCCTGTTTAAGACCGATGACATCGTGAAACGGGGCGAAGCCGCGGAAGAAGCTGCTTCGGGCTGAATCACTAGTGGCGACGCGGCTGACCCTCCGAGAGATCTCCGCACCGCGATCCCCCCTGCCGGCTGATCAAATCGTTGAACGGACGTCATAGGCACTGTCGTGTGGGCCGCTCGATGGCATCGTCTGAGCATGGGAAGGTCGATCGAGGGTGTGAGCGGGGAGGTGATAACGACGATTTCGCGGAAGCAAGGTGGTGGCGAGGTATGTTTTGCCGCCGCGTCCGAGGATGAGACCATCCGTCCCGACCTGGGTGAAGCGGAGGCCGGTGCGTCCGACCAGAGCATCCGGTCGTATCGACCGTTCATCGTCCGCTCGATCATCGGTCACGATCGCGTCTGACCATCCCCCCTGACTATTGCCCAACGCAGGGTTGCAGTGGCCGGTAGGCGCACCGCAACAAGGAGTTCGCTTCGACTATGAGGTCCTCCACCCATTCCCGGTTCCGTGCCGGGGGTCTGCCTTTCGGTGAAAACAAACCTCACCGGGATCTCTGCCGTCAACCACATCGAACTGTGTTCGCTCCCGTTGGCTGTGCCGTGGTCCCAGGAGAAGGCGAATGATTCGTGACGACGAAACTTGGTGAAGATCCCCACTTTGAGGTGGGCGAGCGCCCGGTCGTCGAAGTCGATGAAGGGTAATGAATCACCGTACAGAAGCTGACCCATGCTGATGCCCTTTCTGCTCGCGTGGTTCAATCTCTGCGATCCAGGTCGCGATGACGTGATCGAGTTCGGCAGAGAACTTCCGTTCGGACGGCCCCGACGCCGAGTGCGGCGGAGCAGTTCGGAGCGATAAGCCCCGCTCCAACTCCCGCACCGGAACGATCGCAGTCACGAGGGCACGGGCACGGGCACGGGAGAAGCGGGCGCGTTCCCCCGGGCAAGGTGGGCGACGGCTTCGCGCAGCGTTGTATGGGTGGTCCAGCGGAATCCGCCGCCGACTTCCATGACTTCGAAATCATGGTCGCGCTCTTCCACACAAGCGAGCACACGACCAGGGTCCACCACGTCGGGGTCCCTCCGCACAAGCCAACCATGGCCGGCAACCTGGGTTATGGACATGTCGTGCGCACGACAAAAGTCGATTGCGCCGACCAGGAAATCGCTCCGACGCGCGTCTGCGCCCGGATCGTCGAGGTGGGGATGGAGTTCAGTGACCAACATCGGTGCTCCTCACGTAGCGGCGGATAAACCACTGCCGGGGACACGAGCAACGTTTCTGACTTTACGTGTTCGACACTTCCCCGTCAATGCAAGCCGGGCATGGTGACTGCTGCCCGTGGTTTGGGTTCGCGCTTAGGCTCCCGCAATGCCTTTCAGAGGGACGAGGGTTCCGAGCCCGAGGGTGCGGTCGATGACGGCAGTGGCCACTTTGGTCAAAGAGAGGTTGTTGTTGCGGGAGCACTTCCGTAAGGTCGCGAACGCTTCATCCATCGTCATCTCGCCGCTTTCCGAAATGACGCCCTTGGCTTGCTCGATCAGAATTCGGGAATTGAGGGCGTGTTGCATGCACGGACTTGAAGCCCCGCCTGGCGTTACTGGCCCTGTTTTCGGTCGGCGTTAACAATGGTGGCCTTTTCTTCTTCCCTGTGGACCTCATCCTTATCCGGACATGTGGCGCAGGTACTCTCGGGCTGGTGCAAAGAGGCGCGATGCCAACGCTGTGTCTACAGCGATCCGGATAACACTCATCTCGAAAGCCATCCCATGAGCGCACCAAACGCAGTGACAACCAAGTCCCCGTCTCGTGACCTCTCGGTTGTGAGCCCTCCTATTCGCCGGGCTTACGCGATCTTTATTGGGTTCACCGTTCTGTTCATTTTTCTGCAGTCGGTAACCGCGGGCAACTTCATCAAAAACGGTATCCCGGGCAGTGGCAAAGAGATTTGGACCACTATCCACGGTCTCCTCGCGTATCCGACCATGGTATTCGCACTCGGCTCCACGGTGATCGCTATCCACGGGCTGCGAGGGATACGGGGACTTGTCCCCCTCACTGGGATTCTTTTCCTCGCCACCGTAGCCCAATGGCTTTCCGGACACATGATCTCCACCCTCGGGCTTGACTGGGTCACTCCCTACCATGTCGTTTTGGCGTTTGTCATCTACGGCCTAGCGATAGTGCTCTCGGTCCGATCCGCTTCCCTTCGCCACAGAGAAAACAGCACCGGGCAACGCAAGTAAAAAATGGATCAGGGACTGCCCGACCTGCGAGGAGCTCTCCCCACGCCCAGTCCAGCGAGGCCTTCGGGTAACAACCGAACCGCTTCATCAACTGATGATCAATGGTCAAACCCTCGCATTTATTGGTATCGCAATGCCATCCAACCTGTTCGGCTGATGGGTGAGTTGCTCCCCGAAATCGCCGCGTTTTTGGGCAGCATGGTGCTGTGGGGGAAAGCACTGATAGACGATCTGTTCCATCCATTTTGTCCACGTCGCAGATCACGGTAAACGAGACCCCGCCACGGCGGTGAGCGTAGCGTGGAGATATGACACCTGCAGCGCTTCTCATCGATTCGTTCACCCGCATCCCACCGATCATCGGTAAAGCCATCGCGGACCTCAGCTCCGAGCAACTTGCCTACAGTCCGGCACCTGGAACGAACACGATCGCTTGGCTCGCCTGGCACACCGCCCGTGGGCAGGATGTTCAGATCGCCGACCTTGCCGACAGCGAGCAAATCTGGACGGCATCAGGCTGGTACGGCCGCTTCGCACTACCGTTCGGGCCGGACGAAATGGGATACGGGATGAATCAAGACGAAGTCACCCGGGTGATCACCACCGAAGCGCTGCTGAACGGGTACCTCAGCGCGGTGACCGAGGCATCGATCGCGTTCCTAGGCGGGCTCTCCGCAGAAAATTTAGACGAGGTCATCGACCCGAACTGGAACCCACCTGTCACACGCGGCGCTCGCCTCGTGAGCGTCATCAACGACTGCCTGCAACACGCCGGGCAAGCGTCATACGCGCGCGGAATACTTGACCGCACCTAGAAAGAGCACCGCCCGGCCGCCATCCGAGGCCCGTACCGGTCGCCTATGGATAACGATCCACCCCACCCCGAAGCAACAAAAGGACGATCTCGGGCCGAATTTGAAAGCACTTTCAGAGGTCGAATCGAGGGTGCTTCGCGACTTCTGGGATACCCGCAAGCGGAATGTCTTGCGAACGAATCGAATCCGAGTCGGATGTTCGCGGCATCTGCTTTTGTCAGCGCAAGCGCGACGATACTGAAAGCTTCGCTTCTTTCGAACGTTACGCGGTCTTAGTATAAGGAAATGCCCGAGCGACGAAGAACATTCAGCTGGAAAGTCACGCGCCTGCTCTTCTCCAGCGGAACGATGGCGATCTTTTTCGGACTCGCTCGACTTGGCGCTTCGTCTGAACCCTATCTTTGGATCCTCATCATCGTCGGCATCGCTCTCGTCGCTGTATCCACACGCGGCCCTTGGGACAGTGATGCGAGCGGAAGGAACCGCTCGGTCCTCGGATTTCACGCTCGCCCAGAAAAAAGCAAATAACCTCAAAGCTCTGAGAGATCAGTGCACCGACCGTTCTCAAGCACGGCGATCGATGGCCTGGAATTACGGCCCGGTAGCCAACCTTTACCGCGACAGGTCCTCATTCACACGAAATCTGTACGCGGGTCGCGATTAGGACGCCCACAGCTGGGACTGACTCCAGTTCTCTGGAGCGCCGAGATGACTTATCGGCAAGGTGGGCACGTCCGGGTAATTCCGGACGACGGCTGACAACAATCGTTGGTTCCCAATCGCCTGTGCCCTTAGCAGGTGCTGGATCATGCTGAGTTGTCCGAACGTTCGAGTGAACGGTCCACCCGCATCGAGGTCGGGATACTTGCCGGGGATCGGAAGTTTCGGTGCAATCGCAAACACTCGGTTGAAGAGACGGCCGTGATGAGCCGAGACGTTGCGCACGATGTTGAGCGACTTCAACCACGACTCCATCTGCGGTGCCGTCAACCCGAAGGCCGCAGCGACCTTGTCCTGCGCGCCTCTCGGAGCGAATCCGAAAAGGCGGGTGAGTCCGCCCCAATCCAGGAGCTCAACGGCCGCCCACACTGGCAGTGTTCCGCCATGCTTCGCGTGGTGGTGCTCTACGAAGTCCTCGCGCGACTCGCGAGGGATCACTTCAGCTGCGATCGTGCTGATGTTTGGAGCATCCCGCAGTCCGGAGATGGCAGCATTCTTCGGTCTATTCGAACGCGCTTTCTACATCACCACGATCATCTGGATCGGCACCGTGACCGTGACCGTATTCACCCTCCGGTTACGAGCGCCTCAGTCCGCCCAGTGCCCTTGCGTGAATAATGCGGTGTTCACCAACAAGAGCAGTACGCCCACGCTTACGCCGGTCCAGTACACCCACCGCCACCGAGGGAAGGTGAGGGTCGTCGCGAGCAGAATTGGGATGGGGAAAAGCACCACACTTGTGCGGGCGAGCGATAAGTAGCTTGAACTTGTCATGAGACTCAGCAAGGTCAAGCCCACCAACACCGCTTCAGCCCACAGTCGGCGACGAACAAGAAGCACACAGGCCAGCACGAGTAATACTGCGAAAACGATCTCAAGCCACGCCTGCATCCTGCCGTCGAACTTGGGCAGTGTCAGCGCGTAAGTGAGTGTCTCGGAGAAAGTCGCCCACGGCAGACGGGTGGTGCGATCCCATCCGAGTGTCTCGGCCGTGCTCCAAGCGAACAAGTTGCCGGTGCGCACCCACAGATACAGAAAATACAGTCCGGTGCCCGAGAAACCGATAGCGGCCAGCCCGATTGCGCCACCACGGTAGTTCAGCCCCCGGGCCTGACGACTGCGGATGTAAAGCACGACGAGGGCTGCGACCAGGAACAGCCCATTGATCCGGGTAAGCGAGGCGGCTGCCGCAAGAATCCCGCCCCACATCCAGGACCCACGGCCGGCAAGCAGCCAAGCGCCGATCGCGAATGTGAGAAAGAGTGATTCAGAATATGAGGCGATAAGAAACAGTGAATAAGGTCCGGCGAGGAACAACACCGTGGCCGCGACCGCGATCCGCCGCCCGTGAGACTGCCAGACGAGATGCCAGAACAGCACCGTTGCGACGAGGGAACCAATCGCAGCCACAATCGACAGACCAACCTGGATCTGCGCGATCGAGGGGTGAGCCCCGCCGAATCCCAAGGCGACAATACGAGCGGCGGCGGGATACCCGGGAAAGAATGCCTGCCAGGTGGTGAGCGATCCACTACCGAAGTAGCCGCGGTTGGCGATGTGCGCGAAGTAAACACTGTCCCAGTGATAGAAAAGCATGAACGGCCAATTCGGGCGACCCAGCATCCGCCATCCACCGCCGGACGTAAACATCACCCCGACCGCCCAGCTGACCAAGACGATGCGGGCCAGTAACCAGAGCAGCACCGGTGTGCGGAATCGACCGGCCCGCGCGACAAATGCGACGAACACCAGTGGCGGCCTGGGCGAGTCCCGTGCGGCGGGCTGAGTCGGACCGGTCACCTGACCGACCGTACCTGCTCCAGACCAAGAGAACACACAGAGTACCGCTGGGATCACCCATTATTGGAGGAGTCTCAGTCCAGGCCGCCGACAATGGGACAGTGCTCCTCTCACCAGTGCTCTCCCATACAGCGGTAGTCGGTAACGACCGGCGTCGGCTTTTGCACATCGCGGTAATCCTCGGCATCCTGGGCACTGCGATATCGGTGACCGGCTCGTGGATTCCGTCGTTGTGGG
>NZ_JAXCHU010000022.1:0-14366 GCF_035984695.1 Glaciihabitans sp. GrIS 2.15 | reverse complement strand
GTTTCGGGGCTGAGTGTTCTTGGTCTCAGCCTGTTTGTGCTGACGGGGTGCGCGGTCCCCGGTGGATACGACGTCAACAGTTTGCACCTGCAGCCGGAATCCGGCTTGGTTTACCCCGGCAGCACTGGCGTTGATCCCTACGATTACAACGGAAGGCCCGGGAACTACGTCAGTAAGGGCGCCGTTGCCGTTACCGGAAAATCAGCCACCACCATTCACACCCGGCTAGAGGTACTTGCCTACTTTTCCCAGACCCTTGCCGCGGACGGGTGGACGAAAATTGGGGAAAATGATCGAGGAACGACAGCGGAAGGGATTCCGTCGAAGGATATCGCCTGGGTGAAAAATAGCCTGCATCTGTCGTACCTAGTAGTGGTTTGGACTGTAGGCGAGACCACCCATTACGACACCCAGCTCAGCGCAAACGAATAGGTTGGTCGTCTCGAATTCTGCGCCGCGTTCGTTCTGACAAAGACAGGATTCAGGCCGAGGAAGTGCCCGGTCGAGGTTCCGCTTACGGCCATCCCGTCGGCCGTTTCGCATAAGCCGTGATGCGGGTGATGGAACCGCCAGGGGCGTGGTCGCTCACGCCCTTAGATCTTCAGAAGAAGTCGAGGGCGAAGTGCACTGCTGTCGGGATGAGGAGTCCGCGCGTTACGAGTCGTAGCAGGCTGAGTAAGGCATCGCGCACCTCCACGATTGCCGCCGCTATCCCGGGCGCGCGATCGTCCAGCAAGTCCATAGCGCGGTCCAGGCCTTCGCCGCCCACCTCCAGTACGCGATACAGTTCGGTGGCAATCTCGGTACCCGCAGCCCGCGCCAACAGCACCACTGTGCTGGCGCTGACCACCGCTAATCCCGAGTCGGCCCCACCTTCGACGTAGGAGAACATTCCTCGACCTTACAGAACGTGTTCGCCCGGATCGATACCCCGATCGAGGGGCATGAGCAACAAGCAGGGCTGTGTATGAAACGTGTTCGGACAATGTGTGCGAGCGGAGCATAAACCGAAGCTATGCTCCACACCAGGGATGTGCTCTCGACACCGGAGGGCAAAAAAGAATCGGCGGGGCACAATAAATGACCGGAATCGGACGGCCGACGACAGTGCAGGTCTCCGCGTTCACCGAGCCGATCACCCCGGCGGCCCTGCGCGATTACCTTGCCGGCCTTCGGCGCTCGGGGGCCTGGCCAGTCGTCAAAACGAGTATGCGTACCATCGGCTGGATCGCCATCGGGGTGTCGCTTGCGGTGGTGATCGCGGCCGTGGTGGTGATGACGGCTGTAGTTTCCGACATTAGCGGTGACCCTGGTGGGGTGGGTGGCTCGGTGACCGTCGGGCTCGTGCTCATCGCGGTCGTTGGCTTGGTGATCGGTGCCGGTGTGTCATCGCACCGTGCACGCGGGCGACGCTGGTTTCGCCTTGCCCGCTTCGCGCAGGCGAGCGGCTTGGAATATCTGCCTCAGGTGCACGATCCGGGGTACTCCGGCATGATCTTCGGGCGAGGCGGGGACCGGATGTCGATGGATGTCGTGCGCGACCCGGCGCGTTCGCTGGAGGTCGCGAATTACCGCTACTCGACCGGATCCAGCCAGCACCGTCGCACACACCGGTGGGGCTACATTACGATCGGCCTCAAAAACAGCCTCCCGAATATCGTGCTCGATGCGACGAGCAACAACTTGTTTCTCGGATCGGACCTACCCTCGACCCTCGCCAAGAATCAGCGCCTGCGGCTGGAAGGCGACTTCGACCAGCATTTCGCGCTGTACTGCCCCGTCGGCTACGAGGCGGACGCGCTGTACCTGTTCACGCCGGACATCATGGCTCGCTTCATCGACAACGCCGCGGCCCTCGACGTGGAGATCGTCGACAACCGGTTACTGCTCTACGGCCGACGCGATCTGTCGACGCTCGACGAGGCGACCTGGCAGTGGATCTTCTCCATCGTCTCTGCCCTTGAGGTGAAGTTCGCCCAGTGGGAGCGCTGGCGGGACGACCGTCTCGCCGGAACGAGCAGCGCCACGGAGGCGTCCAGCCCGGCGGCGGCTGGCGCGGCGACCAGCGCTGCAGTATCCGCACCGTATCTGCTGCGTCCGCCGCCGGGCGTTGCCCCTCAGGGTCGGCGACTGCGTCGAAGCGTATCCGCGCTTGCGGTCGTTTTCGGAATCTTTGCATTGCTGGTCTGGGTAGCCGTCCATCTGTTCCAGTTCGGCCTGTTCACCCGCTGAACCCCTCCGCTCGCCAACATACGCACCGCGGCGTTGCGATGCTCGCAGCTCTTCTACTCGCCCCGCTGGGAGCGCAGTCAAGTAACTTTTTGCTCTCGCGAAAGGCCAACGCCGGATTCGGATTCTGGATCGGCCACGAGGTCGCCACTAACTGTCCTCGATACGCGGGTGCGTCGCCTTGTCGATCTAATGTCACTCAACACCGTGTCGAGTGCGGACCACGGCCCTTCATCCATCACCGTTGGCGGGTTGCCCTTGACGGTAGCGCCAGTCTGAACAGTTGGAATCAATGTTCTGCCGAGGTAGTGATGGCCCGGATACTCGACCCGGGCCGCTGTGGTGTCACTCCCAGTAGGTCTCGTGGGCGCGGGCTTGTTCGTTGCGCTGTCGGCGCATGTCGATCTGGCCAAGGTTGTTGATCCTGGCATGGTTCGCAAGGCGGTTCACGATCGAGTCCGCCGCGACCCGGTCGGGCAGTTCCGCGACCCAGTGCGCCGGCCCGGTTCGCGAGGCGGTCATCGTCGGCAGCCGGTGTTCGCGGTTCGGGAGGATCGCGAACAGGTCGCGAGCGGCGTCGCCGTCGATGCCGACGGTGAGGAAGTCATCAATACCGGCTAACGCGTCGATCCCCTGGTCATCCCAATCAAGATCCGGCTCGACGACCGGATCGCCCTCTGTCACGATCTTCAACCGCCGCTTAGCGTCGTGCTCTTCCATGCGGCGAGCGTACTGCCGCGAGGCGGATCGGGGAACGGGCCGTTGGTCGAGCCGGGGGAGTGGTCAGCGGATTGACGGTCGAGCCAACGGAAGGGATCGGGTCGACTGCTCGCAGCAGAGCCTGCCAGAAAGTGCTCGATAAGTGCTCGATAATTCGCGCCCTCTGCGATCTACACCAAATCCTACAGAGCCCGCAGCCATCTGGAAATCCATGTAAAAACTGGGCACTTTAGGATCGTGTAGGGATAGGTAGGGTCTACTGATCCGGTGGAGCCTGAATCTTTTGATCTTGGTTCGAATAACGCGTGCGGAGCGCTAAGAGGGGGTGGCGATCATCCCGAGCGGACTCCGCGCCCTCAGGATAGATGAGACATGGGAATGGCCCAATCGCGCCTTCGCACAATCGGTGAAACCTTGCATCGAAGATCGGGCCGCTAGGACGACCACAACCCACGAATATCCCACGAAAATAGGGCCAAATGCCGCTAGAACGTCACTCAATGGTGACAGTTGCGTCCTTTTCAAATCCGGATATTTCCCGGAATTCCGGGCAAATATGGCCGATTCGGCGGCTGTAGCCCGTTGATCGCCCCAACGAAACGGTTGGGGGTTCGAGTCCCTCCAGGGGCACTAAATGAGAATTAATCAGGTAACAGGGGCCGATTGCCTAAATCGACCTCTGTTTTTCGTTGAACCCTAAATGATCCTCGAACCCGACTACCGTTATCGTCCCTACCACGCACTTTCATTGGCACTCGCCATTGCTGACTGCTAGCGAAAGTGAGATAATTGAAGAAAGATCAGTATTTATATGAGTGAAAAGGATCAATCACAAGGCGCCAGGCCATCTATGGATTCACCAATCCTCTCTTCGGATGACGATGATTTGCGACGAGCGCCGTCTGCTAGGAGCCTAGTTCGCAGTATTCGAAAGCTTGATGCGTCCAAGGGCCTGGTGGTCGGCATTCAAGGCCCGTGGGGTTTCGGCAAGAGCTCTTTCATAAATCTCATGCGTGAGGGCTTCGCGGAGAAGCCCGAGATAGTCGTTGTTGACTTCAATCCATGGATGTTCTCTGGTTCAGACCAACTCGTCAGCCTCTTCTTCTCGCAGATTGGTGCCGAGCTCAAGCTGAAAGGCGGCAACCGGTTTGATGCCATTGCTGCGGGGCTCGACAAGTATGCAGATGCGCTTTCGCCGCTTGCCAACTTCATACCGATTCCTGGCGCGGGTATCCTGGCTGGTTTGCTCAGGAGGATACTGGGCGGCGCTGTCGCCAAGAAGAGGGCAGCCCAGTCTGATATTCACGGAATCCGCAACAGCATCGTCGACACGTTGAAGAAGTTGGATCAGCCGATTGTTGTTGTCATTGACGACATCGACCGGCTGACGACCCCCGAGATTCGCGAGATCTTCAAGCTAGTTCGACTGACAGGCAACTTCCCGAATGTGATCTACACGCTCGCCTTCGATCGAGACCGAGTAGAGAAGGCGCTCGATGAAGAAAATGTGCCTGGTCGTGCCTATCTAGAGAAGATCATTCAGTTGAGCTTCGACGTGCCTGAGATTGCATAAATGCACTTACGATCGCAGGTATTCGAGGAACTCGATCGAGTTATCAAGGACACCCCCGAGGAGTACTTCGACCAAGAGCGCTGGCCTGACGTCTACTACGAGGTGATCGATCCTCTGATCGGGAACATGCGAGACGTCTCGCGTTTTGCGGTGTCCGCCTTGCCAGCTGTTGATTTCTTAGGTAATCAAGTCGAAATCACCGACATTCTCGCCATGGAAGCGATTCGGGTGTTTCGCCCCGACGTGTTCACTCGCTTGTCAGGGATTCAATCGATCCTGACAGCGGTCAATGAGTATGACGATCCTCGTCGCGAGGGCAACAAGGCCATCGTCGACCAGCTCATGAAAGACCTTGGTGACGAGGCGCCACTTTTCCGCAACCTAGTTCGACGAGTGTTCCCCGCCGCACAGCGATACACGAACAACACGTCCTATGGGTACGACTCTCAGCAGGAGTGGCGTCGAAAGCATCTCCTAGCTCATATCGACTTCTTGTCGCTCTATTTCACACGGACACCGCCCCCCGAACTCGACGCGTTTCGAGCAGCCGAAGAGGCATTTCCTCTTCTCGGTGACGGGAAGAA
The DNA here is from genome assembly GCF_035984695.1 of Glaciihabitans sp. GrIS 2.15. Taxonomy (NCBI): domain Bacteria; kingdom Bacillati; phylum Actinomycetota; class Actinomycetes; order Micrococcales; family Microbacteriaceae; genus Glaciihabitans; species Glaciihabitans sp. GrIS 2.15. The sequence continues at coordinate 9,260 of NZ_JAXCHU010000022.1, read as the reverse complement.
GCTTGATCGCTACTTCCGCGGTCTAGACCGAGGGATTCTTGAAGACGTTCTTGGTGCGCTCGAGGCATATCAACGTCTCTACACATCAGACATGGTTGTAGCAGGCTCGGTCGTCTTGCTGAACCTCATTCCCGACATTCCAAAGCGCGCATCTCGTGGGATGTTCGATATCAACCGTCCGGAGATTGCTGTCTCGCGAGTAGTCCTTCGTCTCCTGAATTCAATTGCGGACGAGGACGGTCGCGAGTCGGCAGTAACCCAGATTTTGCCGAACGTCACGACCTACTCGTCGCAGCTTGATCTCATTGAGCTGGTGGGTCGTAAAAAGGATGTCGGTTCTGACGTCGTCAGCGAGAAGTTTGCGAAGAGCATCGAGAAGGATTTCTTCGGGCGTGTTCAACAGAATCCTCCTGCCAAACCAGACAAGGAGTGGAATGCAATTCGCGTCTATCTAATGCTCGCGAAAGAAGTCGGAAACGCTCCTCTAAGGGAGGAATCGAACAAGCGGCTTATCCGCGCAGTTTTCACGTCGGCAATGTCGCACACTCGATCTCAGTCGTTCGACAGTCGCGTCGCAAAAACGACGGCCGTTCTCGGCTGGGAAGTCTTGTTGACGATTTTCGGTGATGAAGAGGCAATCCGTTCAGCAGTGGACAAGATTCGGGTGAAGGGCCAGCCTGACGAGGTCGTCGATCTCGTCGACAAGTATCTCAACGGTTGGCGTCCCGAACACGACTAGCTCTTCGGGCGAACTGCTCTCAAAATCGTGTGATGGCTGAACTCAAGCTTCTTGCCGATCTGTGTGCTCGTCATACCATCGGCCCACATGTCACGAGCCTTCTGCTTCTGCAGTTCGCTCATGGGTTTTGATGCTCGAACTCTCACGCCAAGCAATCCAAGATGGGACCTGACTGTGGTTCTCGAGATCCCAAACTCACGCGCAACTTGGCGCATGTTCTTCGTCTCGTTGTAGCGAGTGCCCAGTTGCTCAATGTCCGTGGGTGAGAGTCGGTGTTGTTGCCGATGCTCAATAGCCTGAACCCGCGGCTTGCCTGCCAGGATAGCTCCGAGAACGCCATTTTGAGTGAGGCTGAATAGCAGTTTTACAGGGGCCGTCAGGTTCGCAACCACCTCGCTTCGGTGCACCGAAGCGAGGTGCTAGCGAACCTAACAGAGGCGATGCGGGCGCTCTGCGATCTACTTCAGCGTGGTGAACTCTCCGACGCCTTGGCTCGCTCTCCACGTCCGATTCGACCCGTCACCGGCGCGAACCGACGGCGCTCAGCGATTCGATACGGCGAACGATTGGCCGAGATCGGCGCCACGCCATCGATCGGAACCGTCGGTGACTATGACAATGCTCTCGCTGAGTGATTATTGGCCCTTGTGGGGTCCATGGGTGGCGCGGGTGAGCGCGTCCTTCGCGAGGGGTGCTTGAGGAAACAGGGAGCGGAGCGTCGAGAGGACGCCGCTCAGACAAGACCCACGAGTTCGTAGGGAAAAGGACTCAAAAGTCTCGATAACCTTGAGACAAGTCTCGAATTGCTTGAGATCTCACAAAAACAGCCAACCGGCAAACGGATCAGCACAGAAAAATCCGAAGTGCAAGACCTGCTTGAGAAGCTGCTCAGTTGCCATGGAATTTTGGCCAGTGAGTGCTCACGCCTCAGACAGCGCCGCCATAGCCGCCGTACCTGAGCGGTATCGGAGAACACCCTGGAATTTCTCGGCGCTTAGCCTGGAATCCGCTTGCCAGCTGTCTCAAGGAACTCCCTGATTACAGGGGCCATGAGCATTTAATGAAAGGCCTAGTACCCTTGCGCCTCGCAATCAGAATTTACGCCCTGGCCGGGCACCTCACGGCGCGGATAAAAAGCATCCTTGAGCGCCCGCTTCGCGCCGCGGTCCGCGAGAAGCGAAACATACGCCTTCCGGGCGTATCTCACCTGTCGATCGAACAGATCGTAGCGTGCCTGTACGCACTCGCACGATCTGGGAGGGGCGAACGATGAGCTCTTTAAAGGCCGCGCCCAAAGTCCTCATGTCGGCCCAATATTTTGCATATTTGGGAACGGGCGTGACAATAACCGCGATTCCACTTTTTGTACTCCAAACGACAGGCAGCGCCGCTAATGCCGGGATCGCAGGATTTGCCGGCTCATTGCCGCTGATTATCGTCGGAATCGTGGGCGGGACCCTCATAGACCGATTTGGCGCAAAAAGGGTGAGTGTTCTCTCGGACATCCTGGCAGCTGTGACGGTTTGCTTGGTTCCTTTCTTGCAGTCATTTCATGCACTCCCTCTCTCGGTCCTTTTTGTTTTGATTGCACTCCGTTCCTGCTTCGACAGTCCCGGGGAAACAGCCCGAATGGTTTTGCTGGGTAATATCGCGAGCTCTGACGGTGAAACGGTTAGTGCACGATACAACTCCCTATTTTTTGCCGCGCCGCGACTGGGGCTACTTGCGGGACCGGCCATCACTGGTGTGATCGCGTTGATCTTTTCGCCTGCGGCAGCCTTGTATTTTGACGGACTATCTTTTGCGCTCTCTGCAATCCTCATCAGCCTGCTTCGCGTTTCGGCAACACGCACCCCGAAGTCGGCAGGTATTCGAGAAACCGTTCAGTCCGCTTTGGGAGGCTTATCTGTAATCCGATCTAGCGCGGTAATCTTCGCCATTGCCTCGATAGTTGTGGCAACGAACTTTCTTGACGAACCGTTATCAAGCGTGTTGTTGCCGGCGTATGCGAACCAGGTCCTGGGCGACACGACTTTGGCTGCCGTGTTACTCGTTTGCTTTGGTGGAGGTGCTCTCGCTGGCACGTTCATTTACGACCCCCTCACGAGACTACGACGAGTGACGAGCTATCGAATATTCGCCCTCGCGTTCGGTGCAATAGCGCTGCTCAGGGCGGCGCTAGCGTTTGGCCCGAATTTCTTCTGGTGCGCTGTCATCGTCACGGGGATCGGCCTTGCGAGTGGGCCGCTCAACCCCATCATCGCGGTAACGGTTCAGCGTTTTATTCCCAGCCAGCAGCAAGGCCGCGTATGGGGAGCATTTGGGTCCTTTGCTTTCGCCGCAGCACCACTGGGTCAGCTCGTCGCAGGAGCATCGGCACAATCCGCAGGAATTCTGACAACGCTCGCATGGCAGGCGGCCATTTACGTCGTGATTAACATACTGATTCTTCGATCCAAATCACTGCGGCTCGTCACTTGAAATAATCTCCCACCTCGCTCCCGCCCATCCGTGCGGGAGCACTGTCGCGAACCGGGCTGGGAAGCGGGCCGTTGATCGGGCCGATCAGGGGTCACTGGCTCGCCGATCGAGCCGCCCAGCAGGCCAAACTACGCCAGCATCAGCGCGGCACCCCGGTTTATCTTGCCAACCCCGTTTTATCCCGATTATTCAACGTGATCCGAGGTGATCTGGCGATACGGTCGTGCTCTGTAGCGAGAGAACGTTTGCTGCGCACGGGGAGGCTGTTGGTTTCTCCCTGCTAACTCGTTCTCCTTGACGATGAGAATCTTGCCGTGGTCGCAAGTCCCCTCGGATCTGCTGTGCGGGGACGGGCAGGTGTCGGGAGCGGCCCGAACGGCAGGCTCGTCCTGCCTGAGGGCTGGGACGGTTCGTACATCGAGGACAAGTGGTTCGGAGCGCGCGTTGTCCACGTACACCGTGAATCGTCCCGGATTTTCTGCCACGTTCTTCTTGGTGGAAAGATAGAATTCAGGCCGAGAAAGTGCCCGGTGATAGTTCCGCTTACGGGATGGTTAGCGCGCAGAAAGGGACAGCGCACTATCGATCGGAAGCTTGGTTCTGGAGTTCTGGAATTGAACTAGGCTCGTGATTATGCGCGACAGACAGTTGGGCAAGGCGAGTCGGGGACGCCGTCGAGCGCTAGTCCTCGGCATAGTTTCCGGCACGGTGTTGATCGCACTCGGAATTTCGTTCCTAGTACGCGGCAGTCAATTTGGCTGGATGATTGTGGCCTTGGGAGCCGTGAACGTCATCCTCACATTCGTAATCTGGCACCGGGCACGCCCACCGGGATTGACTTGAATCCCGATTGAATTGAACTTCGGAGCTTACAACGGGTCCCGCAGGAGGTTGCTTACGGGCAACCCTCGTTTGGCGAAAAGCGGCCTCGCGACTGCTCTGGTACCGGCGCATATTGCCGCCCGGTGGTCGTTCGGCTTACGGGTGGTCTAATCGGTCGAAAAGTGCTCCTGGGAGCGCTTCCGCGAGGGAACGGAATCGCGTCCGCTGCCCGTCCGGCTTGCGGGTGGCTGGCCGTGTACAACTGGGATGTCTCGCTCCAGGTGCTGGTCTATCCGTAATTAAACCTCACGAGGGTGCAACTGTCGACGACGCGTGAATACTGACCCTGTGGCGTCGGTTGAATTGTGACCCCTCCGTAAGACCCTTGGAGGGTGATAACAGTGGAGAACTGGGCCGAGATTCGTCGTTTGCATCGGTCGGAGAATATTCCGATCAAGGAGATTTCTCGTTTGTTGGGGGTGGCGAGGAACACGGTGCGGGCGGCGTTGGCGTCGGATCGGCCGCCGAAGTATGAGCGTGGATCTCGAGGGTCGTTGGTTGACGCGGTCGAGATCGATGTGCGGAAACTGTTAGTCCAGTTCCCGCGGATGCCAGCGACGGTGATCGCGGAGCGGATCGGCTGGGAGTACTTGATCACGACGTTGAAGGACCGGATTAGGCAGATCCGTCCCGAGTATGCCGGGGTCGATCCGGCCGACCGGATCACTTATCTGCCGGGCGAGATCATGCAATACGATTTGTGGTTCCCGGAGCCTCGGATCCCGGTCGGGCATGCGCAGTTGTTGATGTTGCCGGTGTTGGTGATGACCCTTGGTTTCTCACGGTTTCAGAGTGCACGGATGATTCCCTCTCGTCAGGCCGGGGATTTGTTGGCCGGAATGTGGTCGGTGCTCTCGAGGCTCGGCGCAGTGCCGAAGACGCTGATCTGGGATCGGGAGTCCGCGATCGGTGGGACCGGTCGGGTGAGCGTGCCTGCGGCTGGGTTCGCGGGAACGTTGGGGACTCGTATCCAGCTGGCACCAGCCCGGGATCCGGAGTTCAAAGGCCTCGTCGAACGCAACAACGGGTTCTTGGAAACATCGTTCCTTCCCGGCCGGTCGTTCACCTCGCCAACGGATTTCAATACCCAACTCGATGGCTGGTTGCTGCGAGCAAATAGCCGACTGATTCGCTCGACCGGGCAACGACCAGTCGACGCGTTAGCGGGTGACCGGGCGGCGATGGGTGCTCTGCCGCCGGTGGAACCGGTGATGGGGTTGCGCACTCGAGTGCGTCTGGCCCGTGACTATTACGTCCGTATCGACTCGGTTGATTACTCCGTCGATCCGCGGGCGATCGGCCGGTTCATCGACGTTCACGCCACCGAGTCGCAGGTGATCATGACGTGCAACGGCGACCCGGTCGGCTCTCACGTGCGGTGTTGGGCGAAACGGGTCACGATCACCGATCCGGCCCACGTTGCGGTTGCGAAAACTCTGCGGGCAGGCTTCGCTGCCGACAAACTTGCCCGCGAACGAGCCTCCCGCCACCATGCTGACGGGCATCGGGTCACGCTGCGTGCACTAACCGATTACGACACCCTGTTCGGCTCCGACTTCACCACCACTAGCTCGAGCACGACCACTCAGAAAGCGACGTCCTGATGAACGACACCACCGCAAGCACCGACACCCTCAGCGCCGTCAACACAGCACCAACAATCTCCGGTCAGCGGGAGCTGGTGTCGACGATGGCCTACCTGGCACGAGTGTTGAAAACCCCAACGATCGGGCGCTGCTGGGAAGAGCTCGCGAGCCAGGCCCGCGACCAGGGCTGGTCACATGAGGACTACCTCGCCACCGTGCTGCAACGCCAGGTCGCCGACCGGGAAGCCAACGGCACCGCCCTGCGGATCGCCGGCGCCCACTTCCCGCAAATCAAAACACTGGAGGACTTCAACACCGACCATCAGCCGTCCCTGCGCCGAGACATTCTTGCCCACCTTGCGACGACAACGTGGGTGGTTAAAGCCGACAACGTGGTCCTCCTCGGACCTCCCGGAGTGGGCAAAACACACCTCGCGATCGGGCTCGGCATCAAAGCGATCCAAGCCGGTCACTCAGTCCTGTTCGATACGGCGACGAACTGGATCAGCCGCCTCACTGCCGCTCACGCAGCCGGGCGCCTCGAGAAAGAACTCACACGGCTGCGCCGTTACAAGCTGCTGATCATCGACGAGGTCGGCTACATTCCCTTCGACCACGACGCGGCGAACCTGTTCTTCCAACTCGTCGCCGCCCGATACGAACAAGGCGCCATCTTGGTCACCTCGAACATGCCGTTCGGGCGGTGGGGCGAGATCTTCTCCGACGACATCGTCGCCGCCGCAATGATCGACCGGCTCGTCCACCACGCCGAGGTCCTCACCCTCACCGGCGACTCTTACCGCACCCGCTCACGCCGCGAGCTCCTCGCCGCAACACCAGTGGCACCCCACAAATAACTCATCACACCGCACGAAAACCAACCCGAAGGGTCAATATTCAAACGACGATACGGGGTCAAAATTCACCCGACGTTGACAGCAACACTTTGACTCGTGCTGGTCATTACCTAAGTGAAGAGGGTTATTAGGAGGAAGACCATGGACGACAAGGAACTGGACGAGCTGCTCGGCCGGGCAACGACGCCGTTGGCCAGCAGCGTATCCACCGAGGTGAGCAACCTGGTGGACGCCACGAGGGAACACTCGCGACCGCGTAAGGCTGCGCGAAGGACCTGGTCACGAAGCCTGGTGTGGGGAGGAGTTGCGGCTGGGGCGATACTTCTGACTGCCGGCGCCAGCGTTGTGGCGGCTCAAATGGGTATCCCTCCGTTCCAAAGCATCGAAGACGGCACCCAGCGCACGACCACTGCGATCCCGGTTGATTACGTCGAGTCGGACGGTCACGAAGTGCGATGCCTGGCGTTCATGGAATTCCGCAACCTCGACGCGGCGGCGGATTCCGAGATCGAACGTTTCATCAAGGTGAGTGACTGGACCGGTTTCGGCCAGGGTCTCTTCGACTCGGCCCGAGCGAAAGCGACGCAATCCAACACAGCGACCACCCGGTTGGGCGTTCTCGTGTCTGCAGCGCTGTTTGAGAAGGCCGCCAAGGTGCTGCCTGGCCTTCAACGCGGGCCTGCGGACACAACCGATGTCATCTTCAATGGTTCGTCCATGTCATGCAGTCCCCAAGGCGAATGAGCGCCGGAGCTAACCGAGTCTCTGTCGCACGACGGGTCGCTCGTCCCGAATTGGCGGCGGTTGCTGAACACGGACTTCGACTACGGGTAGAGACGCTGGTGCGGGCGGAGGCGGGGAACCTCCTTGCGTACTTCTCACGTCGAGTGTCCCCGCAAGCAGACGCAGCCGATCTCCTTGGAGACACTTTGCTTGTGTTGTGGCGCCGTGCACGGTCGATACCTGACAACGACGATGAAGGGCGGATGTGGATGTTCGGGATCGCCCGAAACGTGCTCGTCACCCACCGCCGAGGACTGTCGCGCCGACTCGCCCTCGCCGATCGTCTCCGCGATGAAATGTCGATCCTTCCCAACTCGGGCGCCCTGGACGGGAGACTTCGAGCTACCCCCGACGATGATCGTCTCGAAGCCGTCGTTTCCGCGATTGCTGAACTGTCGGTGTCGGATCGCGAAATCATCATGCTGGTTCACTGTGACGGATTCACCCTCGTTGATGCGGGCCGCCTCCTTCGCCTTCGAGCGACCACCGCCCGGAGCCGCTACCACAGAGCACGGAACCGGCTAAGGGCAATCGTCGAAACCGCATTGGCCGCCGATCAAAAAAACTTCGGACACGACCAGAGTTCTTCATGATGCTCCGCACTGTTCAGAACCCAGCGAGCAACAACCCCCAGCCCACGAAAATTGACCCGTCAGCCGTTGAACTCCCGCTGACGATTTCCTTCACCGTCGGGGACTGGACTCAATCCCGATCGTAGGAAGGTTGGACGGGGTATGGGAGAGCGTGGCGTTCCCATTGAAGGTTCCCATGTGACACAGCGTCGGCACGCTCGGTTCTCAGGCGAATCGACCTTCGATCCGCCGCGTTGAAGGTCCCGCTTACGGGCAGCAGTGCCGCTGTTCCATTCCGAAGAAAAGCGGAAATCCAACTTGAAGAGCAACATCTTCCGCCGGTTCCGTCGAGACCAATTGTTTTCAGTCTGTATCGCTCTGTTTCTGTCAATAAGGCAGCAGAGCGGGATGATGCTGATTTTGACGCGGGCTTCGTACGTGGCCTTCGCGGCGTTCGGGCTGTTCTGGGGAACATGGGGTGTGCTACTTCCCGCTTTTCGCAGCCAGGCTTTTCTCACCGATGCGGAGTTCAGGACCGTTTTGCTCTTCATTGGTGTCGGTGCACTGCCGGCAATGCTCCTTTCCGGCCGCGCGGTCAATCGGTGGGGCGTATGGGTCGCCGGCATCATGCTGATTTCCCTCGCTGTCGCGGCCACAATCGTTGGAGCGACCGCGCACAACTTCGTCTCAGCATCCATCTCGATGCTCCTATTGGGTGTTGCCTCCGGTGCGTCAGATGTCGCCATCAACTCTCTTGCGGGCCGTGCTGAGCAGCAAACGGGTAGCCGCATCATCACCCGCTCCCACGGGGTGTTTTCTCTGTTCGTGGTCATCGGCAGCCTGGTTGCTGGCGCAGCCCGCTCAGTCGACCTGAGCCCGCTCACCATTTTTCTCAGCACCGCGGTTGTGATCCTGATTTTGGGGAAAGGGGTTGCCCGGCTCGCAAAGACGTCCGATTTCGCGAGCGGCGGTGATGTGAGGGGAGGCGAGCGTCCCGCCCTGGGATCTTTTGCACCATTCGCAGAAGTCGCCGCTGGAGGAAGGCACACCGAGACGGGTTTCGCAGTATAGGCGTTCCGACTGGTGTCTGGCGCATGGCATACCTCGTTGAAAAGATCGCAGAGTCGTTCCAGGATTTCGGCGTCACGCACAACTACGGCGCCTCGGTCACCGTCGGTGGAGTCGAGGTCGTTCCGGTCTCGCTCGTCTGGCTCGGCTACGGAGGCGGAAACGACCAGGACGAGAGCGGTGGATTCAGGCTAAGCCCAATACCGTTCAGTTAAGTGTTTGAAGGCGGATTTGGGGGCTGTGTTCGGGTTGTGGCCAGTGGGAGTGGTGGTCGCGTTTGGCAAGCCATTTG
>NZ_JAXCHU010000021.1:0-25748 GCF_035984695.1 Glaciihabitans sp. GrIS 2.15 | reverse complement strand
CAAGGCCGGGCCCATCGTCACGCCCACCCACGACAGCATCCGAAAGAAATCGAAAAGACACCCTCAACAAACCGAAACGGTGGATTCAGGCTAAGCGGTGGTCGCTACAACGGTTGCCTTTGCAGTGTTTCGTGAATGACCGTTAGCTGACAGCACCAACCGTCGCAAGTAATTTCCGACTTCTATATCAAAGCACTCAAACCGAATCTCAGCCGTCGCGCCCGCCCGTCAGCGTAACCCTCTAAGGGCTGTGACCTCGGCGTGCGCGCGCGTGCTGAGCTTGCATGGCGTGTGTGTTGGCGCCCATCTCGGTAGCGATGGCTCTGCATCGAGTGACGGCGATCCGAGAGTAAGACTCCTCACCGACATCAAAGAATTACCTAGAGGTATTAGGCAAATACCTTGCTATCATAGGGACTGGGGAAAGGTGGCCATCATGGCACGAATAGGGCTGACGACGCAACGCGTGACCTTCGCAGCGGCTGACCTGGCTGACGAGATCGGTTTCGAGGGTGTGACCGTCTCGGCCGTTGCGCGCATCCTCGGCGTCAGGGACGCGAGCCTCTACTCCCACATCAAGAATGTGCGGGACCTCCGGACGAGGGTGGCCGTGCTGTCCTTGGCAGAACTCGCCGACTTGGTCGCGTCCGCATTGGCTGGCCGTGCGGGCAAGGATGCGCTGGTCGCCTTCGCCAACGCCTACAGGCGTTATGCGTTGGAACATCCCGGGCGATACGCCGCAGCACTGCTGGAGCTTGACCCTGAGGTCGCCGCGGCCAGCGCGGCGGGTAGGCACGCGTCGATGACCAGGGCCATCCTCCGGGGCTACGCACTCGAGGAGCCGGACCAGACCGACGCGGTGCGGCTACTGCACAGCGTGTTCCACGGATACGTGAGTCTGGAATGTTCCGGTGGCTTTCGAAACACGCAGCGCGCAGCGGATGCATCGTGGTCCAGGGTTCTGGACGCCCTCGATGCTGTCCTGAACAACTGGCCGCCGGCCTGACGACACCGTTTAACGCTCCCCACCCAGGACCCCATCACTCGCAATCCACGGATCAGCGACACAGACAGAGAAGGCATCCGCATCTCATGCTCCAGCTCACCGCCACAGACATTCGGTCATCATTCATCAATGCTTCACTCAGGGAACGAAAGGCGCTCACCCTTCCCCGGGACCTCGAAAACCTGCCATGGGACAAACTCGACTACCTCGGCTGGCGGGACCCCAAGATCCCGGGAATCGGATATGTCATCGTTGAACTCGAGGAGGGCCTGGTCGGAATTCTGCTTCGTCAAGCCGACGGGAAGACAAAAACGCGGCCCCAGTGCTCGTGGTGCGAAGACGTGCATCTCCCGAACGACGTGGTGTTCTTCAACATCAAGCGGGCCGGCCAGGCAGGGCGCAACGGAGACACGGTCGGCACTCTCGTATGCGCCGGTTTCGAATGCTCTGCAAACGTCCGCAAGCTCCCCCCGGTCGCCTACATCGGCTTCGACGTGGAGGCAGCGCGACAGCGACGCATCGAAGCGCTGGGAACACACGTCCGCAACTTCGTACGTAATGTCCGCGACGGAAAGTAGGGCCGCCCGCAAGCTAACGTCTAGTGCGACAGCCTAATAACGACACAGCAGGGACGGTCGACCATTCCAGCCGCCATTTCCTCGAAGCTCCCGGCCGCCGCCTTGTTATTCGCGGGGAGGTTTCACTCATTGCAGCGCGGTGAGGGCCGCGACGAACCCTGGAGCTTTTGGCGTACCCCATCCGGTCGTCGCGTCATAGCCGCTCGTGGTCGGATATCCCGGCACGGAGAGCTGCCACAACCCGTTATCCACGAGGTCACCGACTGACTTCTGCACAGTCCCCACGCCGACCTCGTTTCCGGCGAAGGCTTTCGGCGCAGTGCCGTAGTGCATCGGTGTGATATCCGAGTAGGCGTTCCCGTTCGCACCCACGCCCGCGTAGAGCAGCGGGTCGAGGAACCCGATGGGCGCCTTGTGGGCGGCTTCGCGCGCGCGGTTGACGAGCGCAACGAGTCCGGCTGTCTGGGGCGATGAGGACGAGGTACCGCCGTAGAAGCTCCAGCATCCGGTCGCCTGGCCGCAGTTGTACTGGGGGAACGCGCTGATGTAGACGTCGACCCCGCCGTTCACCGCGGCATTCCACGCCGTGTCGGGCACCACGCGCCCACCGGCCGGTCCGGCTGTTTGCCAGGAGGGCTTGCTGTAGATCGTGCTCACCCCGCCGCCGCTTCCGATCGGCGCCCAGGATTCGTTCCAAGCCGCTTCGCTGTTCCCGGAGGGTGTGGACTGCCAGTAGGCAGGGTTATAGTCGCCACTCGCGGTGAACGCGTCATTGGAGGACGGATTCCAGGTCCAGCCCCGCTGCAACTGGGTGCCGCCGACGGAGACGACGTAAGGCGATGACGCCGGCCAGCCCACCGTCGGGACTGAATAAGTACCAGTGTCTCTCTTCAGCTTGCTCACGCCAAGGCTGCCGTCATCGCCGCTGGAGGCGAAAAAGTTGTCGTGCCTCGCCAGTCCCTTTTTGAAGACCTGATCGAACTTCGCGGTCTGGGCGGCAGCGGCTCCACCGAACGTTTGCTCGGTGATTCCGAACGACATCGAGAACAGCGTGCCGTCGGGGGCGGTATCGATCTCGTCCGAGATGGCCTTGAACAAGTTGGGGAGCCCCTGCACACCCTCGGTCTCGGCCGGCGGCACGGCGAGGAGCACGATGTGCGCGAGCGGAGCGATGGAGTAGGCCCATTCGATGTCGAGCGTGGCCTCACCCGACCAACCGGCCGCGGCGCTCGGACCGGACTGCCCATTTCCGTTCGCCGTGTTGTTGTACTGCGGGTTCCCCTGCGGGAACATCTGGTCGAAATTCGGTGCTGGGAGTGCGGGGAAGAACGTGTCGTGGAAAACGCCGAGGTCCTGCGCCGCCGTGGGGCTGCCGTAGGCATCGACTAACACGATCGTCTGATCCTGCCCCAGGTTCGGCTGCCCGCCAGCGTCGGCGATTGAGTTCACGCCGTAGGCGGCCCGGATATCGGCGGGCGTGTAGCAGTGGTAGAAGTTCACGGGAGTGCCGTCCGGCAAAGTGCAGGCGGTCGCGGCGCTCTCATGCCCGGAGAAGACTGCCGCGGTCCTCGGCACCGACATCGCGAGTGGGATCACGTGGGAGGCCGCTGCCGGGGCGATGGTCAATGCGCCGACGATCGCTCCTGTCGCGAGAAGTGCGATTGTGGCTTTCGCCGCGAGCAGGTGTGAGTGCATTCTGGGCCCTTCGTTGGGTAGAAGCGGATATAAATCCGGTCTACTCCCCTTGACGGCAGCCGTCAATCAATTCGAAGCCTGTTCGAGGCGCAGCTGACAGTGGATGATCGTCAACAGGGCGCAACTGGGTACGATTCCCGAGCCGCAACGAGGATGCCGAACTTTACACGCGTGGCTTCGTCGTCGACGGATGAAAGTTTGCTGATTGCCGCTAAACCCTCGTCCTGGTCGAACTCGGCCCGGCAAACAGCGCCAATGCACCGCCCGTCGTCACTAACTGGTCCAGGCAAAAGCGAGTCGCTGCTTCTCATGACAGACGGTCAACGCGACAGATCCTGGGCCAGTCCAGTTCTTCGCCGAGCGCGCCGACGTTGTGTCATTTGAGAACACCGTGTGCGCTTCTCGCTGTGACGCTACCGTTTAGCCACGGAGGTAATGATGCAGAAGCTCTCGGCCTCAGCCGAAAAGTGGTCAAGTCCTTTTGTGTGGTGTATCTGAATCTTTGTGATCCTTCGGTTGGTTAGGCGCTAAGGGCGTGGAGTTCTGGGGTGGCCTCCTCGGGTTCGTTGGTGCCGACGGCCTGGGATTTGGTGAGGGCGTCGAGACCGAGATAGCGGCGGGCCTCGGCCCACTCGTCGTGTTGCTCGGCGAGGACAGCGCCCACGAGGCGGATGATCGCGTCCCGGTTGGGGAAGATCCCAACAACGTCCGTGCGACGGCGGATCTCCCGGTTGAGTCGCTCGTTCGGGTTGTTCGACCAGATCTGCCGCCAGAGCTCCTTCGGGAAGACGGTGAAGGCGAGGATGTCTGCGCGGGCAGCATCGAGGTGGGCGAACGCTTTCGGCAGTTTGTGTTCCAGCGCGTCGAGGACCCGGTCGAACTGGGCGTGCACCGAGCCGGTATCGGGCTGGTCGTAAACGGAGTGCAGGAGTGTTTTCACCCACGGCCAGGAACTCTTCGGGACGGTGCTCATCAAGTTTGCCGCGTAGTGGGTGCGGCAGCGTTGCCAGGCCGCTCCGGGCAGGGTTGTCGCGGTCGCAGCAACCAAGCCGGCGTGGGCGTTTCGAAGTGACGAGTTTCACCCCGGTCAGACCCCTGGCGGTGAGGTCGCGGAAGAACGTCAACCAGCCGGCCCCGTCCTCGGTGGTGGCGACCTGCAGGCCGAGGATCTCGCGGTGCCCGTCCCCGTTGACGCCGGTGGCGACCAGCACGGCGACGTTGACCACCCGGCCGCCCTCACGGACTTTCATCGTCAGGGCATCGCAGGCCACGAACGTGTAAGGGCCAGCATCCAACGGTCGGGAACGGAACTTACGCAACATGCTCATCCAGGTCGCGGGCCATCACCGAAACCTGCGACTTCGACAACGACGTGATGCCGAGGGAGTCGACAAGTTTCTCCATCCGCCGGGTCGAAACGCCAAGAAGGTAACAGGTCGCCACCACCGTCGTCAGGGCCCGTTCGGCCCGACGGCGCCGCTCCAGTAACCAGTCGGGAAAGTAGGTGCCCTGCCGCAGCTTCGGGATCTGAACATCGACCGTGCCGGCACGGGTGTCGAAATCGCGGTGCCGGTAACCGTTACGCCGGTTAGTGCGATCATCGGAGACGGTGCCGTAAGCGGCGCCGCAGACGGCGTCCGCGTCAGCAGATAGAAGTGTGTTGATGAAGGTGGAGAGCATATCCCGCAACAGGTCTGGACTGGCTTGGGCCAGGTGTTCCTCGAGGAAGCGGGCAGGGTCGATACTGGGTGCGACGGTCATCGTCGTAGTTCCTTTCGAGATGGATTTGAGACTTCTCTCGAAGGATCACGCGGTGACCGTCGCCGTCTGCGACGACACGCTCACCGAGATCCGATACACCACGTTAAAGGACACAACCCGAAAAGTCAGGAGAGAAGCCAGTCATCGTGCTCATGGCGAGTTGTCTGCTGGGACCGGCAGCTTGGGACCCAGTCGCATGTCACCTGCGAACGCTCGGGTGGGATGTAGTCATTGCCCCGGACGAGGGATTCGCCCCATCGACTCCGCAGGAGGCCGCAATCGCGTACGCTGCGGCCGTCCCCTCCGATCACCCGGTGATCTTGGTCCCGCATTCCAATGCCGGCAGTTTCATTCCTGCCCTCATCGCACCACGGAACATATCCTCAGTTGTATTCGTGGACGCTGTGGTCCCGGTCGAATCGGGTACTCAGCGGATCGTTCCCGCAGCTCTCGTTCCTAGCCCGGCCACCCGATCACTCATAGAGGCGAAACAACCGACATTACCGATCGATTTCCTGATCGGACAGCTTGAGATCGAAGCCGGATGGAACGAAACGCCATCCGCATACCTCGCCTTCGGTAGCACCTACGCGGAGGAACAAAGCAGAGCCGAAGCCGAAGGACGGCCGGTCGCAACCCTGGACGGCCGACACCTCCACATGCTGATCGACCCAGAGCGCGTAGCTTCGGAGATCATCGCGCTGATTCGTTCGTGGGCCGAACCTTCAGCGCAACAGATCTCTGGCGGGTCCACCAACGGCCGAGAGTGCCGATGCTGTGTCAATTAGGAACGTCAGACGGACCGCTCGATCGCAAACCTCGGTTGGGTGTTTCATGGGCATTCCCGAATCCTTTCACCAGAAAGAAAACGGCACGAAACCCGGGACGGTTCTATGCGACTGTCAGTTGGTTGGGGTCGCCATTGGGGATTCGGCATATGCCGCGTGCGTGCGTGCGTATTGGCGTGCGCGGCGGATGCGAACGATCTGGAGGGGTAGCAGAACCACTAGAAACGCGATCAGGAGAATGATCACGATGATTGAGTATTCATTGGCACTCCCGTTTTGCAGGGCAGGGATCTGCTGGAGGAGCAGGCCGGCATAAAGAAGGACGATATTGGCCAGCTGAAATGGCATCGTGACCGTGATGACGGCAGCGTACCGGGCCGCCGCCACGAGGTCGCGGTCATCGAGATCGATGTTCTTGTTCCGTAAGACGACTCGGGCCACTCGTCGAAGGCGGGAAGGGTCCCGGTCGGTGACGTCACGAAGGCGACGATTCCATCCCATTGTCGAGAACACGCTGACGCCCCCGGAAATGATAAATGCAAACGACAATGCGAACGGGAGCAGCTGCGCTACCCTCAGAGTGCGGGGGAAAACGGTGTTCGCAATCCCGAGTCCGATGATTCCAAGCGCGAATACACCGACGAAAGTGATGACGGTAGCAAGGATGCGTCTGCTGATCTGGGATGGTTCGATCGCGACCCAATCTGATGCCGGGGGCCGGTGAGTGCGGTCATATCGATAGAGCGCAGGCCCAACAAGCGAGGCGACCGTGGTCAGGAGCACGCCGCCGCCGATGAAGATAATCGGGATGAGGGCACCGGCCCGTGTCACGACCGCGTACACGACGGTCACGACCGCTGCCAGGACCTCTAGACCGATGACCACCAAAATAACTCGGCGGTAGTACCGCCGGGAATCCTCGGACCCGGTAACGTCCCAGAAGGCGCGGACAGACCCAAGTGTGAGCGGCCCATAGACGAATATCATCAGCGCCAGCAACGCTACAAAGACCCAGATCGCATATTTGTCGTCCGTGTGCACAACGAGCAGGAACACGCCTCCCATCAGGAGACCAGTCGTGATGACGATGAACAGGATAAACGCCACGATGCGCATGAGCCGCCTCTCGGGTAGGTGGTGTTTGCTCAGCATGACATGGGACAAAGCCCAATGGAGTGCCCTCTTCGCAGCGGTTTACGCGACGCGAGCTGCAACACTCGGGGGGACGAAACCTGCGAATGACCGGTCGACCAACACGGACGTCACTTGTCGATGTGCATCTATTCGGCTTTCGCCGATTATGGATCGCAAACCCGAGCGCCCCGACCATTGCGCCGCCACCTATCGAAAGCGAAACCGTGCGAATCGCAATCATCCTGGCCATATCCACACTCAACTATGCGGCCGGTCCCGGTGAGGAAATGACTGACACATCGCCGAAAGCCGGACGGTCAGCGCGGCAGGTCGAAGGCCAATCCACCCAACGGCGTCGCGGGGAGACGCTGTGTCGCTGGGGAACGTCATGTGGGACAGAGCGAGCGATTCGGGCTGGTCAGATTCGGGTGGCAACGGCTGAAGTGATCTCGGCGAGAGTGTCAATGCGGGCGGTGGCGAGGATCGCGTCTGGGCGCTGGGCATGAAGGTAACCCCACGGACCTCGTCGGATGAGGATCGTTTGCATGCCTGCAGCGCGCGCGGGCAGCACGTCGTTATCCAGCCTGTCACCGACATATACGATGTGCTCCGGGGACGTGCGCGAGGACTCGATGACCCGGGAGAAAAACTCAGGCGAAGGTTTCGATACGCCCCATTCCGCGGAAGATGCGATGAAATCCGCCTCGAACCCGGATGCACGCAGCTCAGCCTCTGCTCCGGCAGGCTGGTTACCTGCAATCCCGACGATAAGGCCAGCATGACGCACGGCCCGCAAACATTCGAGTGCATCCGGGTAGAGATCAACTCCACGGATGATTGGGGCCTTGGCTGGTTGAGCGACGTCAAGCACGTCCCAAACCCGATTGTGGTGCTCGCCGCGTTCGATGACAGCACCGAGTACCCCGGCAAGCGTCAGCGGAGTGACCCCCGCCATCTCAGCCAGCTCTGCCCAGGCCCTCGACTCATCGACAAGGGTCTCGCCCACGTCGAAGACGATGGCGCGAACATCGCGTAATAGTTCAAGAGTGCTCACAACACCCGAGCCTAAAGGCAGGTAGATGTTCTCGCCGGGTGCCCGGAGGAATGACGCTTTGCGACGCAGTTATAGAGCGAAAGTGACCATCGCAACGTGGCGCTCGACGTGTGTCACTTGGGAACCGTCATCCGCTCTCTTACGGGGCAGCAGATAGCAGCCAATTTTTCATTCTGTGAGAATGGTGATGGTTTCGGAGGCGACAAGACCAGGTTCGCTGATCGGGACCATGTGTGCTGAGCGATCCGCCGGAACGAACGACGCTCCTGCGTTCTGGGCCACGGTCTCTTTATGTGCCTGAATAATTGACGCTCGGACCTTCCTGTCGAGAACGCCCGCACGTTGTCCAGAAATCACCCGAATGGGTAGTTCTCCAAGCGCGGCGGGGGCGTCACGTAGTTCCTCAAGTCCGTCGAGCACGTGACGTATCTCCGCAGTGGTCGCGCGAGCGGCTGGGCGAGAACACGATGCCGAAACCACTGCGCTCAGGAGAGGATCCTGCAGACCCACGATGGTTTTGCGAAATAGTGGGCCAAGGATCCGCAGCCGTGCAAGGGGCGGCATCAATGCTGCTTGGGCGGAAAATTGGCGACGCGCAGTATTGGAAAAGTACAGTTCAGAATTCTCATCGCTCTGGTCTACCAGCACCAGCCCGGTCACCGGTTGGCCACGCTTCACACGGAGAGTTGCGACCACGCGGACAATCGGGCCACCCCAGCTATGCCCAACCAGGACAAGCCTCCGATGCGGGAACGCGTCGATGACCGTATCGAGATCAGCTGCCAGGCGGGCCAAAGTCCGTGGGTGGTCATCGGGATCGCTTTCCCCGTACCCAGCACGCTCATACGCGACCACTCGTGTGTGAGCGGCGAGCAACTCGTGGACAGGACCCCAATACAGGCCACTGATCCCCAACCCGGCCTCAAGGACGACAAGATCTGCCCCGTTGCCGCGCACCATGGCGTGTATATGTCGGCCATCTGGTGTGGTGAGCAGACGGTCCTCGCCCAAGAGCCCTTGGTACGAAGTCGCTTTAGTGGACATGCCCACAGAATAGCGAAGAGGTGACTGAGCCTCATTCCGAAGGGCCCGTAGGCCGGAGGGTGAGCGCGACAGTAGGGCCTGGGTGTTTTTCCGAGTCTTTGCGCTATCGCTGGCGGGTCTCGTTTTGCGGAAATCACAACCGTCCCGTCTCGTAGGTCAACAGGCCGGCGCGTTCGTCAGACGCGAGCTTGCTAGCGACCACCTCGGCGAGGTCGCGGCCGCACGAAAACGCAATCAAACGGCGACTCATGACATCAACGAGACAACCGGCTCGTGCGTACCCCTCCGCAACGAGGTGCAATGCGCCCGGTACGTCGTCCGACAGCCAGACTCGATACGTCCACTGGTCAGAGCGCTGGATAATTCCGGTGCACACCAGGGGACCTTCTGCAGACTTCATTGTCGACACACGATCACCAAAGTTCATCTCGTGAGCGAAAACAGGAATAGAACTCAGCTCGACGACTCCCTCGGAAATAGGCAGTGCGTTCAATCCCTCCCAGAGCTGTTGCCCATTTTCGGGAGGTAGAGCAACCCAAACCATTTGAAGCTGTACGATCTCACCGACGACTGGGACCAAGCCTTCACCATCCCACCTGGTGACCTTGCTGGGATGCTGCCGATACTCGTTCACGCAGCCAACCTAGCGGGCGTGATCAGCTCTGCACCGTTCTCAAGCGGAACGTTGACCGGGGCTCAGTGGTGCGTAGTTCCCATCGCGGCTTCTCCTGCTGCAGTCATCAGCCCCTGTGCGTGAAGCGCTTCAAACATTCGTTTGTTGCGTTCCGATTTGGTTCCTCGAGTTCGACGTGGCGTGAACTTCTGGAGGTATGTTTGCGCGTCACCGCCGTGTCGAGTTGACTCACTCCAGCCGAAACATAGACCTTCTTCCAGCAGGTCATGGAATCTGATACTGCGTAGAGCTGTCCCAGATCTTGCGAGCCGAACCCAGATCCCGGATGAACGAGCATGTTCCAGGTGGAGCCAGTCACGGAGCTCTGCCCGGGTTGCGAAGGCGACCACGGGCAACGTTTCGTGGATGATTGCCGTTGACGATTCCTGGTTGGAAGAATTGTTGTCCTGGGCAAACTGTTGTTCCATACCGCTGACACTATCGGAGACCACCGGCACTGTTCGAGGGAAGACTGCCGCGACAGATCTGGTGCCCAACCTCCAAACGGTAGAGCGCACTGATGCTGTGTCACAGGGGAACGTTCAGCGGGACGCTGTGTGGTGCGCTTGTAGGAATCTTGCTTGCTGTTACCGAACTTGGTCTGTGTCCAATGCGCGTGGAGCGGTGACAGTGGCGCCCAGTATGTGGTGGAAAGCATCCCGGGCAAGGAGTTCCTTGCCATGCATGGTGGCGAATGTCACCGTCCGACCCGTATAGGCAGACGACCTTTGTGTCATTGGAAGTATTCGGGGCGGCTGACATGGGTTTCGGCGACGAACATGACCCCGCTGCCAGCCTCGAGCAACTGGCGCACGGCATCGATCAAGGCCGGTGCGCGATCGGGGGGCAGCACAGTGATGAGCATGGTGAGGGTGTCGTAGTCATTGAAGAGCAGGGCCCCGGAGTGCTGGCCGTGGTGTCCGATGCCGGAGACTCCAGACACGGAGGTGTACCCGGTGGCTCCAGCAGAGGTAATCAGGTCGCGAATCGGGGGTGCGTCCCGGCCGGAGATCACAATCTCGATTCTGATCATCTGTGTCAAACCATTCACTGGGTTGCTCCTTCTGGTGGGGGTGAGACCGGCTGCAGGGGTAACCAGCCGTAAGGGGTGTAACGCTGCCAGCCTCTGCTCGGGTCAGTGCGTGCGGTCAGGGTGATCCAGTCGTTGTCGAACAGGTCCCGCAGCACTTGGTTGCGGCTGACGATCTCTCCGATTTTTTCCAGTGGTGCTTGCGTGATGACGGCAAGGCGCATGGGTTCGTGGAGGAGGTCGTCGCCGAATCCAACCGACTGCCACGGGAGTCCGCGGCGGAGGTCGCCGCCCTGGCCGCTGAGTACCCCGAGGGTTCCGATTGCGTTGTGTACGGTCTTGGTTCCGGCGCCGAGCCGGTCGGGGTTGAGGGCGGAGAAGTAGTACTGATGGTTGATCCACTGGGCGACAACGAGCGGGGCGGTGAGGATACTTTCCAGCGCCGACCCGTCGGGGTCAAGTTCGGTGCGGTAGGAGTGCAGGAATACCCGGCGGTGAAGGTCGATACCGCGGCTGAGTTCCCGCGGGCCGATGATCATTGCGGCGTTGCCCGCAAGGCCAAGCTCCGGATATACCTCCGCCCAATCGTGGGCGCGTCGCCGCAGCCGTGCGGGGGAATGGCGAGGTGATGCTCCGGGTAGGTCCTTAGCCCGTTCCGTGACGAGTCGGTCGGCGGCGGTGCGCTGCAGCTTTTCGAACTGCCGAAGCGCAGTGCGATGGGTGTCAGGCACCAAGTGGGTGTCGAGGGCCGCAAGACGGTCGGAGACGGTGTCATGTTCGGCGGCCAGAAAAAAAGTGTCGTTCGGAATTATGATTCCCCGGATCGCGAGCACTCCTCTTACGTCCAAGTCGTTGAAGATTGCCGCGGCGGCCCGCGCGTTGGGGGCGCCAGGGTTGCCGCCGCAAGCACCACAATCCAACGCCGACTGGTACAGGTTATTGGTGCTCGTCGACTTGTGACCGGCCAACACTACAAGCGATGCGAACTGGTTGAGTCCCATCATCCGAACCGCAGTTTCGGCCAGTTGCGCGCGTTCGGTAAGCGTGAACGCGGTGGACACTGTCGTCGTGGAGGGTGACGGCGGCACGGTGATCGAATCGAGTCGGCGGGCGAGGGCTCCGGCGATCCCGGGAGTCAGGGTTTTCAGAAGGGTTCCGATGCCGAGAAACCAGCCTGCCGTTTCGGCGAGGGCAAATGGTGCCGCCGCCACGTTGTCACCGGCATGCAGGCCCGAAACCAAGGCATCCCGCAGCCTTAGCCGAGCCCTTTGGCGCACCCCCGTCGTGCTATCGAGGGGCACGTCGGTGACGGTGTGCCGGGGCGAGAGCAGGGCGGGCAGTGAGTTCACTGCTTCGCGCGCGCCGTAGCCGAGGAACCGGATCGGCACCGCGAAGAAACCGGCGAAACCGAGGGTCTCCACCTTCGGGGTGCGCTCCAGATGGCGGCGGATACCCTCCGAGCGGGAGTCGATACACATCACCAGTTGCATAAGCGGGCGATCCGTCGGCTGTGCCTGGCTTCGGAGGGACGCCAGGAGTCCGTCCCGGTAGTGCAGTTCATAGGCTCGCTGCCAGGTGAACGGATGCTGGTGTTGCGGATGGAGCGCCAAGAGCCGCGCGACGGCTCCCACCGTAGGCCGATCGATCGTCGTGCTGCCGCTGAGGTGCAGGGCCAACTGTTCGGCACGCATCCACACGTTTCTCAGTGACGGCTCGGCGTGTGACGGGAGATTGTTGGGCTTTGCGCCGGAGGGGAGAGGCTCGCCAAGAACCCGTCGCAGAGTGAATCGCACCGCAAGGTAGGAGGTGAGGTCGATGTCGCCGATATGCTCGGCCCGCCATTTGATCTGAGCGGCCCAGCCGGGAAGCCCGGCAAGCTCAGCCCGCATCGCCCGATCCACCTCTGAGTCGAGGATGTCGAGGCCGGCGATTGCTTCGGCAAGGGCGTCATCCGCCCGATCCGGTAGCGATCGTAGTCGACGCCGGGCCCGCAGTGAGATGTTCGTGTCGTGGCAGGCCAGACGCCGCCACGCCTCGTAAAACCCGGTCCTACGGTCGGGCATCGCCCACAACGGATCCGGATCCAGGTACGCGGCTACCCACTTCGCGGCCAGACGATCGACTCGATCCATCCGAGGGTGCGTCATTGCCTGTTGTGAAATTGATGACACGAGAAGAGGGAGTTCGGCGGCGAGCACCTCTGCACCGGTCAAAGTTAGTGCACCGATTTTCAGTTGCCCGTGACGTGCTTCCGAAGTTCGGCGGAGCTCGGGAATTCTCTCGCATATCGCAGCGACCAAGTCTGTATTGGTGATGCGCCCGGTGCGATAGTCCGAGTGGAACGCCGCGTCGGTGCGAGTGAGCCGGGCGGCGCCGGCAGCGTGCTCGAAGGGCCGCCCTTCCTCACCCGCCAGCGGGTTCACAGCAATGAAGGACTCCAAAGGCCAGGACGGCACGATGTCCTGCGCGGCCTGCGCGACTTTCGCGCGAATCAGAAGAGTCATCGGTGGGTACCTTTCACAGTAGGGAGGGAGGGTGTTGGCCGTTCTCGGGTGTGTGTAGTCGCCGCCGCGAGAGTCCGCGCATAGACGATCCGCCGCAGCGGGCCCGCGCTGCTACGGGGACGTACGAAGATTTCGATGGCGAAAAGAGCAACCGCGGGAATAAGGAGCAGCCAGGGGGAGGCCACAGCGCCGAGGAGGACTGGGGCCGCGATCAGTGAGTCGAACACGCCGAGGAACGCGGTGTACCCGAACGCGAGCGCGACGATGCTGGCCGCCCCGATGGCGAGCGTGACAACGGAGAAACGCACCAGCAGCATCGCCGCAAGTGAGACCGCCCCCGTGACGGCGACGAAGGCGAGGAAGGCAACGCTCACGACTGAAATCTGCGGCGCGAGTATCAACTGGGCCAGCAGGAGGGATGCCGGCGGCAGCAGAACCGCGCAGGCGATCGATGCCACGAGCACCCGACTGCGTACCGGCGCCCGCGCCGGCCATCCCCGCTGCCGCGCATGTCGGCGAACCCCGGAGCCTGCCCCGAGAAACAGTGCCGATTTGAACAAGCCGTGAGCGGTGAGATGGAACACCGCCGCCGCGAACGCCCCCAGTCCGCAGGCCATCATCATGAAGCCCATCTGCGCCATTGTTGAGAACACGAGTTTGCCCTTGACATCTGCTTTTACTAAGCGAATGAGTGAGGCATAGACGACAGTCGAGGCGCCGAGGAGAAAGATGGCCGTCATCGCACCGGTCACCTCACCGAACACCGGCGCGAACCTGATCACGAAGATCGCGCCGGCGTTGACCACACCGGCGTGCAGGAGGGCCGAGACCGGAGTTGGGGCAGCGAGGGTTGCCGGCAGCCAGCCGTGGAAAGGAATCTGGCTTGAGCGGGCCAATGCGGGAAGCAGCAACAGGGCAGCTAGCAGCAAAGCGAGCCATTCGGGCATCCCGGCCGTTACCCGACCAATTCGGTCAAGTGGCACGTCGCCGCCCGCGCTGATGAGAATCACGATGACCGCAGCGGAAAGCGCGAGGTCACCAATTGCGAACCGCACCGCAGCGCGGCGCACCCCATCCCTCGCTTGAGGCGAGTTGGGGTAGGTCGCAAATAAAGCCAAAAGAGAGACACTGACAGCAACCCAGGCCGCCGCGAACAGAGCGACCGAATCAGCGCTCACCATCAGTGCAGAAAATCCCGTGACGAGGTTGGCAGTTACGACGAACCACCCCTGCCGGGAGTCTCCCCGGAGGTAGCGAACCGCGAATGACTGGATGACCGCGCTCAAGCCCAATATCAGAAGCAACATCAGCACTGCAAGGACATCGACCACCAGAGCGACCGGGCCGATTCCGATCCGGCGGACTCCGGTACCCGGTGCGCTGATCGCTGCCGCCGCCACAGCTACAAACCCGAACCCCGCCACAACGCTCGCAGACCGGGCGGCGTAATCGCGCCAGACCCGACTCCGTCTGCCGACAAAGCCCATGGCCGCACCCAGAAAGGGAGCCCCGATCGCACCGAGCACGAGTGCGATTTCGCCCACAATTAGTCCCATCCATTAGCTGCTCTTCGATACCGGAATAACATAGCAGGTATTACGAGTCGTGAATGGTATTTAGAGAGAACTATCACCTGCAGGGTATTGTGACGTCATGGCGCATTGGACGTTTCTTACGAATCACGCGCACGTGCTGATGTGCGTGTCAGAGAACCCGAACGTGAGGCTGCGGGATGTCGCCACCCAGGTCGGCATCACGGAACGAGCAGCCCAACGCATCGTGACTGAACTTGAGGAAGCCGGATATCTCGAACGGGAGCGGGAGGGACGGCGCAACAGCTACCGGCTCAACCCCGCAATGCCTCTGCGGCACCCTCTGGACCGCGACCACCGCATCGGTGAGCTGCTCGCAGCATTCGCAATCCGCACCCCAGCCACCTGACCTGCGCAGTATGCACGGCCCGCTGTGGGTACCAGCGACACACCTTTCGGGCCGAGACATGCCCGCGCTGACGGCTCAATCAGTGATTCGAGACTGCGTCTTTCCCCGCCCGATCAAGTTGCGTGTTTCCACAGCGAGCTGCCCGTCCGGCCGGTCCCGCCCCTGAAGTCGATCGGAGACAGCGACGAAATCGCTAACCGACTCGCTTTTGAAACCAGCTCTACCTATTAGCTCACCGAGGTGTGTCAAGCCCGCTGTTCGCAACCAGGACTCTCGCTGCGCGGCATTACGGTTTTTGCGAAACCTGGACTGAAGCTGAATTTCGAGCTTAATCTGGTGTCCGCTAGCGGAACCATCTACGGCCATTTCAACCAATTAAGCATCGGCCGAAAACCGCAACTCGCCTAATAATCCTGCTGGCCTTCTCGAACGTTTTCGTTCTACTGTTACCGAAACCCCGTATTGCGGATAAGTCTGGCGTTCCTCGTTTCGGATATTACAGCCCAGCGTCCGAGGTAGTCACCAAGCTGCCCTCCGTGCCTGTTGTGAGGCGTTTTCTGCGCACCACGATTACCGCGCAGGCCGCCGCAGCGGCGAGGAACAGCACGGTCGAGACGGTCGCGATGGCGGCATCCGGATGCACGATCGATTCGCCGGACAGCGCCTGAAGGGTGAGCACCGCGATGACACCGAGATAGAGCGCCGCGATCACCACGAGAATGCCGAGCCGGGTGCCGGAATCGCGCAGGGCCGCGACGCGGCGATTGCCCAGCTCGAGGAGCAGCGCTGCGATGGGGATCACCTGCACGGCGTGCATCCCGACGAAGTGGGGGATACGCAGGTCGCCCGCAACGGTGCTCCAACCGAGCAGCGGCAGACCGGGGCCACCATCGGGGAGGCCCACAGTGTGGGCGCCAGCAATCCCCTGGAAGTGTGACAGTTGGGCGGCGGTTGGGCTCGTCATCAAGAACGCGAGCCCCATGCCGATCACCGCGATGATGAGGCCGGAGCGGATGGCGAAGCTGCGAGCGGGGTCACCAAGATCGGCGCGAAACAGCAACACGGCCACGAGGATGGTTGCGGCCCAGACGATCACGATCGACACCGCCATCGTGCCCCAGATCGCCGTCGAGAACGGTGTCGACACGTTGAAGTGGCTCGTTGTGTCCGCGATGGCGGCCCCGTCGATGGCGATTATCTCCACGGCGAGGAAGGCAGCGGTCACCGTGCCGGCCCACCAAGCGAGTCGGCGGCGACGCGGAAGCTGGCCGAGTAGCCAGGACAGCGTGACGCTGTAAATCAGTATTGAGAGGGAGAACTTGAGTGGCTTCTCCCAGAGCGGCATCCCCGTGATCGTACGGGGGTCCACCACCAGCCCGACGAGGGCAATCACGGAGAGGGCGCCCATGGCGAGGGCGAGCCAGAGCAGTGGTCTGTGCCCACCGAAGCGGGTGAGGATGGAGGCGGGGGACGCATTGAGCGTGCGGGTCATGGTGGTCATTTCTTCTTCAGGAATATCGCTGGGATGTGACGTGCTCCTGGGCCGCACGGCGCAGCGCGGAGATCAGGGCATCGCCGAGTACGGTGCCGACAACGACGGTTTCGGCCTTGGCCGCGCGGTCGGGTCGCGACTGTATCTCATCGAGGTCGGCGGCGGCGATCAGTAGGGCGGCCTCGGCGTAGCGGGCGTACCAGCCCCGCTCATCCGTCTGCCCGACTCCGCGGAAGGCGGAAAGTACTCGTGCTGCGGCGAGACGCCCGGGGTTCTCCGGTGAGACGTGCCAGCCCTCGAGCAGCGCGTCGATGCTGGCGAGATCCGCTGGTTCGAGGTCGCCCGGCTCGATGGCCGCCGACACAGAGCGCTGCGCCACCTTGAAGGCTTCGGGCAGCGAGGCATTCGAGTCAATGGCTTCGAGCACGCTGCGGGCGGATACCACGCTGAGCCCGCCGACGTCGATGAGGGCGCGGATGAGACGCAGACGATCCAGGTGAGCAGCCCCGTAGCTGGCCTGGTTAGCTGTCTCGCTCTCGCCCGCAGGCAGCAGTTTTTCTCGGAGGTAGTACTTGATCGTCGCCACCGGGATGCCGCTGGTGGTGCTGAACTCAGCCATTCGCATACAGATAGTATAACTATCCGACAGTGAAACTATCTAGTAGTGATATTCTCAGACTACTGCGGAAAAAGGCTCTCAGGACTACACCTTCACACTCATGTGAAAGCCCTCACCTGTATTCGTGCCATCTCAGGAGTTTTGTTCGCACTGTGGGCCAGCACCGATGAGGCGGGTCGAGCACTCAACCGAATGCTTCGAGCCGCCGACTGTACAGCTAAACGACATTTGGCTCTTAAACTTCGACTGTCCTCCTACGGCCACCTCGACAGATAAAGCAACGGCCGAAAACCACAACCCACCTGACACCCCCGCTGGCCTTATCGGAAGTTTTCGTTCCACTACTACTCGGACCCCGGTCGCTCGGGCGTATGCGATGAATTCAGCCACACGGTCGATGCCGTGCACGGTAACTCCATGCTCTGCAAGATAGCTCGTCCAGTGTCCGGAACCATATCCCACGTCGAGCGCCGCACCGGTGATCTGATCTGCCAACGTGGTCACGAACAGGCGATCCGACGGGTAAACCACCTCCATCGATCCGAGATGCTTTACCTACTCCGCTGCGCGGCGCGAGTAGGCGACGTGAACCTCGCTACTCATAACTTCCAGCACAAGCGAATAAGGCCACTCATGCCCGGTAGCCGGACGATCAGCGGGCTACTTTTCCGCTATCGCTGCAGCCCGCCGGAGACCACTTTTCGACCCGATCGGCCGCCTGTAAGCGGAACGTTTATCGGGGCGCTTCCCTCAAGATTCGTGTCGCGGTGCTCCCTGCTGGCTCCACGTCGTTACAGGTGCAAGTTCGCCCAACGTTGAATGGCGGTGCGGATTGCCTCGGCGTTTCGTTTGCCGCCGTAGGAGGAGGCGAACCGCTGATCTGCGACGTATATCTGCGACAGCCTGATGGGCGCGTCGCGGGTCGGCTGGCGGCCGGCCCACTGCCCCCGTGCCGCACGCCTAGTGTTCGGTCACCAGTGCCTGGATTTAGGGAGCGCTTGGGTCTAATCCGTCCTCGGCTGCGGCGCGGAGCGATGCGTTTACGTCCGTCGTTCGACGATCCATGTTCGGGTGCTCCGAAGCGTCTCTAGCCGCCGGTACGGTGATCGGCGGGAGAGACATGTCGATCTCTGTCCATCTCTGTCCATCTCTGTCGATCCCTGTCGATCTCTGTTGCTCATTACCAGGCGAGTGTGAACCAAGCGATCGCGCCAACACACCCAACGAAAGTAATGAGCGCTAACCGGGTTGGCGTGCTGAACGGGTTATGACTGCTGAACCCGAAAAACGAGTTCGCGTTCAGGAGGTGCAGACACAGACCCCCGCTGAGCACACCCACAAACGCCGTCGGTCGAGCGGTGAGGAGCACAACGGCGGCGAAGAAGATGTACTCGGTAACGAAGGCTGTCCTCGGATACTGCCAGAGCCCGAATCCGAGCGTGCGGTCTTTGCCACCGAAGCCAAGGACGGGCAGGTCCGGCAGGTGCACCACAAGATCGAGGACCCAGTGTGAGAAGGCGGCGACCCAGAACAGCACCCCAAGCAGAACACTTTCATAGAGAAGAGCGACGATCGCGGCGGGCACCAGCGTGAACAGGTTGCTGAGCACCAGCGAATGGGAGAACGGGTAGGAGTCGAATCGGATAGAACGTTGCAGTGGGTCCTTGCGGTTCACCGTAACGTGTTCGCGGCCCATGACGACGAGGACAGGCCACACCAGGTCCGGCCAGGCGACGCCCACGGCTATCGGGATGACCGGCGAAGCCGGCACGAGTGTAACCAACACCGCAGCAGCTGCGAAGTGACCGATATACATGAGATTCCGTCGCGGGCGCGAAACTTGGTCAGTAGTCTGCAGCAGCCCTCGGCGGGAGCGAAAGGGGATACTTCGCATCCAACCGTGGGCCGATGACTATTCGGAAGAGAAAGCCGAAGAGCAACCGGACTCCAGCCCAGTAGGCCGGGATGATGAACCACCCCAGCCACGACAAAGTCCCGGTGAACTCCAGAACGATCGTCGCGAAGGTGACCAGCACTCCAACGCCTTGGAACAGATACGTGAACGCATGCGTGATGGAATCACGGCTGGCTTGCTGTGCGCTCTTACGAGCATCCAGCTGTTCCACCGCCTCAGAGAAGTCGATGCTCTCAACGCTGACAAACAGTTCCCTGACAGGCACCCCGAGCGCATTCGCAATCAGCGCGACCGTGTCCAAACTGGCGTCGTTGCCCGCTTCCAACCGTTGGATCGTTCGCCCCGCAACCCCGCTCTCCACCGCCAGCCGCTCCTGAGTCCAACCGCGGGCCCGACGAAGTTCACCGATGCGTGTTCTGTTCATGCACCCAACATAGGAAACAACCCGGCCGCCACGCCACGACACCAACACGACAATTCGACGACAACGCCCGACATGATGAAACCAGATCAACTTCTGAGCGAGGCACCGCCCATATGCATGGCCGTATGCCGGACCTCCTGCGCGACGGATCTGGGACCAACCCATTCAGTCGCCGAGAACCACGAGGCTGTGTCACAGGGGAACGGCTTGCGGGTCGTTCGGCGTGCTGGCCCAGCGGTCTCAAGGGGGTTGATCTCAAATGCTCAATGCACTGAGGTCGGCGCGAAGCCTCAAGACGTGTCTAAGCGAACAGTGGCGCTCCGGCGGGCCCGCAACGCATTTCTGAAGGACCACCGTCGTTAGGGTCGGCCCGGCACGCGGCCTTGATCAAGGGGAGTACCCGGTGAGGCCAGGAACAGTCTGGACCACATTTCGTAGAGGTAGTCGCCGAAACGTTCGGCGCTCCATCCTCGGGAGTCCACGAGCTGGGTGTAGTGCTCTGCTCCGGCGGTGGCCCACACGATGTCGCCGATGACTTCATCCGATAGGTCGGGGCGAAGAGCCCCGGTCAGGCGCAAGTCGGCTGCGAACAGAAGCATGTTGGTTGCGCGTCGGGTCGATATTTCTTTGTGGAGGGCGGCGCAGTCCGGGTCGGTTCGCGCTGCGTCCCGCAGTGCCATGAAGATGGGCGCGGTTCTTGGGCTCATGGCGGCGATCGCAGCTGCGTAGATCTGGAACTTCGTCGCGGCATCCGGTGTTTCTCGGATCCGTCGCACATAGTCGCGCCGTTCGGCGGGAATGGTCTGATCGCTACCAGATATCGCTGACTCCACGACCTGGCGAAGCAGTACCGGCTTTCGGCCGACAGCTTCGTACAGCGTATCCACGGACGTTCCCGCCGCGTGCGCGATTTGCGCCACCGTTGTTGCCACGTATCCGCGTTCGGTGAAAAGGGTCCACGCTGCCGAGAGGAGACGAAGACGGGTGGTTTTGGCTTGCATGGCTCGCTTCGTCGAGCGATATTTTCGCGGAGCATTGACATCGGTCGTCATGAGGACCACAGTAGTGCATATTCACCCGATAGTAGTTCGGATCAAATAAGGAGTGGGTCGATATGGTCTATGCATACATTCAAGACGTTCCCATTGACTCAGCGGGGTACCGCCGAATCATGGATAACCTCGGCACTGAGCCGATCACGGGGTCGATCCTTCACCTCTGCGTCCGCCGCGAGGATGGCGGTCTCCGCTACATAGACGTATGGGAGTCCGAAGAAGCCTGCACCCAGGCATTTGACCAGCGAATCCACGCTGCTGTGGATGCGGCTTTCGGTGGACACCGTCCAAGTACTGAACCAACCGTGCAGGTACTCGACGTGCTGGACATCACAGGGGCCACCCTCCCCGCGAGCGTGTGATAACCCACTTGGCGGGCGATAACGTGACATGAACCCAAGGGACGATCAACGGACGCGATTTCGTGCCCTCGCGAGAGCGTGCTCGAGACCACTTTTCGACCGATGCGGCCGCCCGTAAGCGGAACCTCTTCCGCATAATCTGGAGCCGGCAAAAACTTCGACTGCCAACAAGAGAATGGCCAAGCAGGGCTCATAAAACTTAGGTAAGCGCGACGCCATCATTCTCTGCAACCAAGACTCCATCGACGAAGCCCCTTATCGGCTGAGGTTGCGCGAAGGATGCAAATAGAGTGCGTCGTTTCTCGATGCGAACAAGGTGTTTCTCGTTCTCGCCCACTTCGAACTCGGAGACACGAACAAGTCGAAAGCTAAGCGTCACCAATTTTTTCTCTATCAAGTTGCCGTCGACGGTTATTGTGATCCAGCCCCATACCTGATCCCAGAAGAATGCGACCACGTGCTGTTCGTGCTCTCCAACAGTGAAGACCAACGTGTGGGATCGATCGGATTGACTGGTGGGAGCTTTACTTCCGGGCTGGTTCCGTGTCGGATCTTTCGTCAGCACCACAAACAAAACAATCCCGATACCGATCAAAAGTGGTCCGACGAGAACGAATAACGCGGTGTGGGACGATCCATTGTTGATGTCGGTGATGACCACCACGGTTATCAGGACACCCAGCACCAGCAGCCCGGTCGCCACCATGGTAATCAGAGTTCGAACGTTCCGCATCGACGAAGCATATCCTCGGACCTCAGGAGCATCGGAGACAGCGACGAAATCGCCAACCGACTCGCTTTTGAAACCAGCTCTACTCATTAGCTCACCGGGGTGTGTCAAGCCCGCTGTTCGCAACCAGGACTCTCGCTATGCGGCATTACGATTCCTCCGAGGCCTGGACTGAAGCTGAATTTCGAGCTTAACCTGGTGTCCGCTGGCCGAACGCTCTGCGAGAATCCTGAACGTGGAGGCGATGTTTCGCGTGACCAAGTCACCTACCAGGAATCATCAAACCTAGCTTTTGCGCACGACCTCGGTGGGGCGCCATATTACCGAGCAAGACTATTAAGGTCGCCGTCTCGCATCCTGCGATCATGGCCGGCTGACGATCTCATCCGTTCGCCGCTTGAGTGTCGCCTCTACTTGTTCCGAGTCGATGGCAGTCAGGGATACGCTCAGCCCTGCGTCAGTCGCCATCTGCCGGAAGCGGTCGTGCTCGTACCAGTGAATGATCCAGTCTCGGTGCTCGACGATCGCGTCCACTCCGCTTCCAAGTTCGTAGCGAACCGTAGTCGTCCTCGTGCGGTTCACCAGGTCGTATTTTTCGCTCTCGACCACGTATCGAGCTGCAACCCCGCCCATGTCTGCCGTTAGCAGGAGACCGTACTGTTCTGGGGATGTGGGTGGCGGTGTCCACAGTGGCACGAGGGCTGTGCCTCCCGGAAGCAGATGATGAGCAATGGCCTGGAGAGCGCGCAGTGCGGTTGCGTCGTCGGCGAGGAGGTTGAACGTCGGCCCGGCCAGATAGATCGATGCGAACTGGCGATCAAGATTCAAATCCTCCATCCGCTGTTGGTGGATTGGTGTGGCGATCCCCTGCGACTCAAGGCGCTGGCGCCCTTTACGAACCATGTCTGCGGAGGAGTCGACGCCTTCAACGTCAAATCCCTCACTGGCAAGATCGAAGAACGGCCCGTCATCACCGCACCCTAGTTCCAGTGCCGGCGAACCCTCATACTCGATGAATGCTCGATACCGATCGGTTCCGAAGTGCGTGCCCCGAAGCACGGCGTAGACCTCCGGAACGATGCCTGTATAAAACTCTGCCGGGTGCATTACTGGATACTAACGGCGGGCGCTAAACGGCTCATCGCGACCCGATGACCCCTGAACCAAACGATGGAGGTGCTCAAATGGCAACTGACAGCCCGCAAGCCGGACGATCAGAGCGACACCGTGCGTGGTCATTTGGGGAACGTCCAGTACACGGCGCAATTCCGAATTGACCGCACTACCCAAGCGGCCGATGTCGGAAATGATTTCCCCATCCCAGCCTCGGCGTTCAGGCTCCCGCGGAACCGATGCGCTCTGCGCCTCAGTGCTCACGCCCAAGTGACGATGTTCCTCGGTGCTGACTTCTTCGAATCCGAAAGGTGGGAGCGAGTAGCGTGCGTAGTGTGAAATGGTGGACCAACATGCGAGTCGTTCAACGATTCCTTCTAGTCGGGTTGTTCGTCTGCTTACTCGGTACGATCGGCTCTTTGCTCTTTGACTATGCGTTCTGGCCGTTCTCCATCGTGGGATCTGTCTTTGAAATCATCACTTTCGTCATGGTCGTCCGTCAGGGGCTTAGCGCACCGGTCCCCGGGCGAGATGACCTCACCAAGCGCTGATTCGGCCGTCACACCTTCACCGCTGGCGACTTCTGCCATGTGAACCGCCCCAGGTTTCGTGCCGCCCTCTTTCCGGGGAATGATCGCGGTTCACGATCGGCGCGGGCGGTCTCAGCCATTCAAGCGCTCGTCGCGTGCACGAAAGTTACATCGAATTGGATATCCGACGAACAAGGTGCGCGTAAGCGGGACGGTAAGCGCGACAGAACTGGGGCCACATGACCCAACCGTCGAACATGCCGATGTTGTGTCACAAGCGGAACGGTTACTGAAACAGCCCGAGGGCTTCGCTGTACCTTTTTGGGTCGTCTCGGGTTTCCGCGGTTAAGAGTAGGGTGTGCTGTCCAATCACTCTGGTGTAGCTGCCTCTGCACGGAATGACGACGACCTTGCTCAGTCCCGCCTTCCATGCCGGGATTAGGGCCGCGAGTGAGACCCGCTCTGGTGCTTCTTCTAAGGTCTGGTAGCGAGGGTGAGAATTGGCGCCGAATTGAGCTTGATTCCAGACCAGGTATTGGTCGGTGAAAGCATCATCGCTGAAGGTATCACGCCAGCTCGGACCGACGAGCTCCTGCAGTAGAAGGGCACGTTCGACTGCTCCGATCGCGGTTCCAAGAAGTTGCTCGAAAACGGTTGCATCGCGAATCTGCCCCGCGTGCTGGAGGCACGCCTGCCAGATCGAAGGCCAGGCTTCCTGCCACTCCGCAATCTTGCCCACAGGCACCGCCTCGTTATGAGCGCCGACAGGGGTGACCGAGAGAAGTGGTGCAAGATCGTCTCCGGCTGGCTGCAGACTCCATGCTTCACGAACCCAGAGCAGGTCAAGCAGTGTCTGCAAATCGTCTTCGATAGTGAGGACCATGTCGTGTGGCCAGGGATTGCCTGGAATCGGAACGGACGAAAGCATCTAATCCTCCTCCCGGAAGGGCTCTCACTGAGTCTCACCTGAACCGAGCCGAACACGCAACCTAATCCGACGCTCCCCTGCCAAACGGTCCCATTACCTGCCCATCCCGAGGACACAGGAAATCCTCACAGAGGGAACGATAACCGGCACCGGGACCTCGACACGCGCCGACGTCGCGATGTAGAAGGTTCGCCCTGAGCCGCCGAGTTTCCAGCATGCTAGATCAGCTTCGGCCGCTCCTGTCCACGGATGCGCTGGACAGATTTCAGCGCGCATCGGTAAGCAGCATGTCCACCGACTGACTAACGGTCGGTACCAGCGTCTATCGCCGTCGTGGGCTCATGCAAGGCCGATTCTTCCTACGTGGTTGTCGCGGTCCGTTGCGAGAGTTGGTTCTCAAGTGTCTCGATTTTGGCAAGCTGACGGTTGGCCCAAATCGGGTAGGCAATAACAGCCGCGACGAAGAAGACGATTTCGAGTCCCCACAGCAGGTCACGTGCCGAGTCGGCGAACAGGACGTATACGCCGAGCAGAGCGAACAGTCCGAACTCGACCGGGCCAACCCACCGGTAGAACTTGGCCTGGCGCCGACGCCGATCCAGGAGTGGACCCCATTCTTCTGCGCTCGCGATCTCCGGCAGCTTCCCTTCTTTGATCGCAACCGAGACCAAACGCGCCGTCGCTACGCCGCCAGATCGGCGGCGCTGGAAGCGAATAAGCAAGCTCATTAAACTCCCGAAGACAAGACCGCCGATCACGGCACTAATCACGGCGGCCCAGTTCAGACGTGTTAGGCCAATGGCAACGTTGAGTAGCAGGTTGATTCCGCCAAACAGGATCGCCATGACAAAAGCTACGACAATGATCGGGGCATCACTGAGCCGGTCACGAAGATTCATAATCCACTCCCATCACAAGCGACACCGATGCGACAGCCAGTCATTGTCCCCTCTGCGCTGACAACCAGCACTGTACTCCTGCGACCAGCAGGCCTCTTACCGAGTCGGGCTGCGCGTTCCGTCGAGGACGTGCAAGGGCTCGGTACCACCGCTCCCGTGCCGTACCCTGTTGCCGTTCGTTAGCCGGACGATCACCGGACGCGATTTCGTGCCCTCGCGAAAGCACTCCCAAGAACACTTTTCGACCGATTCGACCGGCCCGCTAGCGGAACCTCTACAGGTCACGCGCATTCCTCAGCGGGACATGATCCCGGAAGGCTCAGGCCTTAAGAGCCGCCACAGAGAACATCAGCGGCACCCGCTCGCGACCCGAGGCCAAAGCAAATCCGGCCGGCGTCTCTACGAGTGGGGGCAACGGCTTCCAGGGTATAGCGGCCCGTCCACCCTCGCAGGCCGTCGAGGTGCGAGTGTGG
>NZ_JAXCHU010000020.1:0-37238 GCF_035984695.1 Glaciihabitans sp. GrIS 2.15 | reverse complement strand
ACAACCGACGGTCAGAAACCGGCTTCACCCATCCAGAACGAGGCATACCTCGAAACTACCCCATGGACCCTTAACTGAACGGTATTGCGGCTAAGTCAGTGTATTGAATAGTGCCGAGCTGCCCTGCCAGTGTCCGCGGCCTAGGCAGGGTGCTTCTGTCCGCGGAACCATTTCATCACCTCGGTCAGCTCTTACCGCACATGCCGGCCGATCTTCCGGTGCGGGGGTCCGCTGCGGGTCAGCCGCCAGTACTCCAGGGTCCGCGGCAGGACCTTAAAAAGCGTGGCAACCTCGTCCTGGGTGAGAATGACCGGGAGGGGCGGTGCTGTTGTGTCGACCATGCCCCACAGGTGCGCGCCCCGCGACGGGGATCCGGTAGCCTCCGGGAGCAGCCGGTTGGCACTGCGGCATACGGCTCGAAAAGGTCGCACCAGATGCGTTTTTTGTCCCGTATTTTGTCCTTGGAGATGAAACAGTAGTGACGAGTGACACGAAAAACCCCTAATTTCTGCTTGAAATCAGGGGTTCACAAGCTGGGGTACCTGGACTCGAACCAAGAACAAAAGAATCAGAATCTTCCGTGTTGCCAATTACACCATACCCCACCACACCCGGGACGAACCCGAGCCGACTCGTTACTCTAACGCACCGGTACGGGGTCGCCCAAATGCACGGGCGAGCATTCGGCTGGGCATGACAGACTTTCTGCGATCTCTCCGTTACGAATCGAGCCAGCCACGCCTCCCATCCTGACCTTCCTCACGAGCTGGCGATTCGATCCGGTCTCGGTGAGCTTCATCCTCTTGGCCGCTGGCCTTTATGCGGCCGGTGTTCTGTCACTGCGCCGGCAGCAGGTAGCGTGGCCCCGCCTCCGCACCGTCTGGTTTTTCACGCTCGGGCTGGGATCGTTCGCCGTTGTGAACCTCGGGTTCCTCGGTGTCTGGAGCACTGACCTGCGCTGGGCGTTCACGACCCGCATCGCACTGATGCTCTTCGCCGTTCCCGGTCTGCTCAGCCTCGGTAGGCCGATCGCCCTTGCGAGGCTCGTGCTCGTCGGCTCCTCGCTGGAGACGGTGGATGCCGTGCTCCGGTCGTGGCCCGTACGCTTGGCAGGCAACGCGGTCTTCGCGCCGCTGTTCGCCCTCGTCGCGTTCTCGGTGTTTCTCACGCCCATCGCGGGAAGCCTGCGCGAGAGTTCGGTTGCGGGCGGTATCCTCACCGTCGCGGTGCCCCTGATGGGTCTGCTGATGGTGTTGCCCATCGTCGAGAACACCACCCAGCGCACGAGCTTCTTCATCACGGTGGAGTTTCTACTCGTCTTCGTCGAGCTCGTGGTCGACGCGATTCCGGGAATCGTGCTGCGGTTGAACAATCACATTCTCGACGGGCTCGGTCAGGCTTCGGGTTCGCTTCCGGCCTGGTTTCCCTCGGCCTACCACGACCAGCATCTCTCGGGCGATTTCTTGTGGTTCATCGCCGAGGTCGCCGACGTGCCCGTGCTCATCCTCATGTTCGTGCGCTGGTCACGCATCGATCGCTCAGAAGCCAAGGCGCTTGACGCGCTGACCGACGACGAGATGGATGCCCTGACGCGAGAACACCTGCGCGGACCGCGGGACTAGTCTGCGGTCCCTATACGTATCGCTGGGCGATCGAATAATCGACCGGCGGCGATGAGCCGCGGGTCAGTGGCTGGGGATGCCAATCAGATCACGATTGATCGCGGCAGCAGTGCGCGCGCCCGCACCGGCAGCCACAATGAGCTGCTGCGGACCCGGCGCGGTGGAGTCGCCCGCGGCGTACACGCCAGCGACGTTGGTTCGGCCGTCAGCGTCCGTGGTGAGGAGTCCCCAGCCATCCGTCGCAAGACCGAGCGCAGAGACATAACCGAGAGTCGCATCCCAATGCGGGCGGACGAAGCCACCTTCCACTGCAATCGAGGTTCCATCCGCCAGCCGCACCGCGGAGACGACGCCGCGCTCACCGACAACGTCATCGATGACGCCACGTTCGACGCGCACCCCACGCCCAGCAAGTAAAGCCTCCTGGGCATCCGTGATGCGCCCGATATTATTCGTGAACACAGTGAGATTGCGGCTCCACTGGGCAATCAACAACGCTCGCGCGGCGAGGTCGCTCGTCTCGCCGATGAGCGCGAGGGGTTGATCGCTGTGCTCGTAGCCGTCACATTCGGCACAGCTAAACAATCCGAGGCCATAGAACGAGCGGATGCTCGGCAGCGCCGGCAGCGTCTCCTTCAGTCCGGTCGCCACGAGTATCGCCGACGCGGTGACCGACCTGCTTGGGGAGCCGTTGATCCCCTTCGCCTCGAGCGCGAATGCGCCAGCTGACTCAACAACGGAAAGGACCGTCGCCTTCTGCACCTCGACCTCCGGGTACCGCTCGAGTTCTTCGCGCGCGAGCCGACGGAGCTCGTGTGGCGCGATGCCGTCGCGCGTGATGAAGCCCCAGGAGATCATCGTCGCCGCGTTACGAGGCCGGTTTGCATCGAGCAGCAGTACCCGGCGACGGGCGCGCGCAAGGTTCAGTGCCGCGCTCAGCCCGGCGGGCCCGGCACCGACGATGGCAACGTCGTAGTGTTCCATCGGCTAAAGGGCGGCCGCGAGCCGGGTGAGTCGCGCGAGCGTCGACTCCTTGCCGAGCAACTGCATCGACTCGAACAGTGGGGGGCTGATTCGCTTGCCCGAGAGCGCCGTGCGCAGCGGACCGAAACCGATGCGCGGCTTGAGTCCGCCGCCCTCGATCAGCTCGGCACGCAGCACCCGTTCAATCTCGGCGTGGGACCAGTCAGTAACCTGCTCGAGCGCGCCGACGGCGGCATCGAGAATCTCGGCCGAGCCCGCCGGGGGCGTGGCGTCCGCGTCGACCTTTATCGAGTCATCCGCCGCGAAGAAGAATCCGAGCAGTGCCGGAGCCTCGCCAAGTAGCTGCATGCGTTCCTGAACGAGCGGGCCGGCCTCGCGCAGGATGGCCTGCTCGGTGCCGGTCGGCGGATCGGAGACGAGCCCAGTCAGGTAGGGAAGCAGGCGCTCCACGAAGACATCCGGGGCCAGCAGGCGGATGTGGTCGCCGTTGATCGACTCGGCCTTCTTCACGTCGAAGCGGGCCGGGTTGGGGTTCACGTCGACGATGTCGAAGGCGGCGACCATCTCATCCATGGTGAACACGTCGCGGTCGTGGCTGAGCGACCAGCCAAGCAGCGAGAGGTAATTAAGCAGCCCCTCGGGGATGAACCCTCGCTCGCGATGGTGGAACAGGTTGGACTCGGGGTCGCGCTTGGAGAGCTTCTTATTGCCCTCCCCCATCACGTACGGCATGTGGCCGAAACGCGGGATGGCGGTGGCCACTCCGATCTCGATGAGGGCGTGATAGAGCGCGATCTGCCGCGGGGTGGACGACAGCAGGTCCTCGCCGCGCAGCACGTGCGTGATTCCCATGAGCGCGTCATCCACCGGGTTCACGAAGGTGTAGAGCGGCGCACCGTTGGGGCGCACGACCACGAAGTCCACGAAGGATCCGGCCGGGAACGTGATCTCCCCGCGCACCAGGTCGTCGAACGAAAGATCGGTATCAGGCACGCGCAGCCGCAGGGCGGGGGTGCGCCCCTCGGCGCGATAGGCAGCCTTCGCTTCCTCGCTCAGCTCGCGTTCGAAATTGTCGTAGCCCTGCTTCGGATCACGCCCGTTCTGGATGTTTCGGGCCTCGATCTCCGCCGCCGTGGCGTAGCTCTCATAGAGGTGCCCGCTCGCCCGAAGCTGCTCGATCACCGCAGAGTAAATCTCGCCGCGCTGGGACTGTCGATAGGGCTCGTGCGGGCCACCGACACCGACACCCTCGTCCCAGTCGATGTTCAGCCAGCTGAGCGCGTCGAGAAGTTGCAGGTAGCTTTCCTCGCTGTCGCGCGCGGCGTCGGTGTCTTCGATGCGAAAGATCATCCGACCGCCGGTGTGCCGGGCGTAGGCCCAGTTGAAGAGGGCCGTGCGGATGAGTCCGACGTGCGGGGTTCCGGTGGGCGAGGGGCAGAAACGGACGCGGACGTCGGCTCCACTGGCTGTGCTGAAAGAGGGTGACATGGCCAGAGAAGCTTACCCGGGAGCAGTTTTGAGTATGCCTGTGCCCGGGCAGCCGCTGGCCGGAACCATGCGCCCGTTTGTCAGCCATGCGGTGAATCATCGGGCTGCATGGCTGACAAAACGGCGCATGGTGAGCCGGAACGCTGGTCGGCTACGGCGGAATCAGGGCCGGGCCCGGAACCACCCACGACGACTCAGGATGATTCCGATCACGATCGAGGCGAGAGCCGGCCCCGCTAGTGCACCGAGTACGACCGCGTGCCACCAGGAAATACCCGATCCGCCGATCGCCAAGCTGGAGAAGAGCAGAATGCCGACCGCGGGCGGCACGATCGTCGCGACGAGCTTCTCGCCGCGAGTCCAGAGTGGCGACACCCACAGCAGCATGATTCCCGCCACCCATCCGGCCAACGGCACCAGGAGCCCTCCGAATTCGAGGAGCAACGCTGTCACGACGACATACCAGTGCTGCTCGGATGTCCGGGATGGCGTGAGTATCGCGGCCGACGGGTTCGGGGCGGCACCGGCGCGGGCCTCCGCTTGGGCCTCGGCGCGGGCCTCTGCGGCGATGAATGCGGGGTCGCCGAGGGATTCGATGCGGGATGCCGCGGCCACGGCATCCAGCCCCTCCAGCTCTTCGGCAACCCCCGCCACGATGCCCTGCCGCACGTCGTCGGGTACGCCGGCCAGGGTGCGATCAAGCTCGCCAAGGTAGCTACGGACGACCTGCGGGGTGCTGGTTTTGGTCATGGGCTGTCCTCTCCGACAATTTCGTTCACGGTGCGGGCGAATGGCCCCCATTGCTCGCGGAAGATGGTGAGCTGGCGATGTCCGGTTTCGGTGACCCGGTAATAGCGACGGGACGGTCCGGCATCCGACTGCCGATCGAAGCTGCTGACGAGGCCCTGCGCGCGCAGTCGGCTGAGAATCGGGTAGAGCGTACCGATGCTCGCGATCAGGCCGCGCGAGACGAGAGCCTCCGAGAGCTGCCAGCCGTAGGTCGGCTCAGAGGCCAACAGCCCGAGGACGCAGTACTCGACCACTCCCTTCCGAAGTTGCGCGCCCACATCAACTGCCATGCATCACACGATAGTGTGCCTCGCACGATAGCGCAATGCGCGGGTCCGTGATCGCCCCAGCGACCAACCGCGCCGTCGAAAGTCAGCCATGCGGCCAAACGTCAGGCTGCATGGCTGACACAAAGGCGCAGGGACGCCGGATGCTGGATTGGGCGCAGGCGCAGCCCTCAGGAGAGGTACACGACAGCCAACGCGAGGCCGAGGATCGCGATCCACGACACCAACCCCGCGCCGATCGCCCGCACGCCGGACCGAGCAAGCTGCTCGAGACGCAACGAGGCACCGATGCCGAACAGGGCACTCGCGAGAAGTGCCGACTGCACGACGTCGGCAATCGAGAGCAGGGCATCCGGGAGCGGAACAAACGAACGAAGCAGCACCGCCGCGACGAAGCCGATGATGAATAGCGGCACGATCGCTGGCCTGGCTTCGGATGTCTCGAGCGTCGAGTCGCGCCGGCGGGTCTGGATCGAGGCGATCGCAACCATGGGTGCGAGCATCAATACCCGCGTGAGTTTGACGACGACGGCGACCGCGAGGGCTGCAGCACCGGCGGTCTGTGCCGTCGCGACGACCTGCCCGACGTCATGCACGCTTGCGCCCACCCAGTGTCCGAACTGGCGGTTGCCAAGACCAAGCAGCCCGGCGAGTGCCGGCAGAACGACGATTGCGAGCGTGCCGTAGAGGGTGACAAGGGTGATGGGTGTGCCGGTGTCTTCCTCGCGCGAGCGGCGAGCGGCGGCCATTGCACCGACCGCCGAGACCCCGCAGATCGAGAACCCCGCCGCCATCAGCACTGCCTGGTCACCCTCGAGCCGGAACAGTCGGCCGACGAGCCAGGTAATGACGAAGCTCACGGCGACAAGAATCACGATAGCGAGGATGGCAACCCAGCCGAGCCGAGCGATGTCACCGAGGCTGAGTTTGAGCCCGAGCACCACAATTCCGAGTCGCAGAAGTCGACGGCCCGCTAGCGTGAGACCCGGCTTGAGCGCTCCATCGAGGCTCCCACGGAAGCGTGGGATGGATGAGATGAGCACACCAAGGATGAGCGCCGCCGTGAGCCAGGGGAGGCCGGGCAGCAACAGGTGCACGCCGTAGCCCGCGGCCGCGCCGATTGCGGCGAGAGCGAGGCCGGGGAGCGTGGTCCTCACACGCGGTTTTTCGCGGGGTTGCTCAGCGTGCCGATTCCTTCGATCGTGATGTCGATGACCTGCCCGTCGAGAAAACCTCCCGGTCCAGCCGGCGTGCCGGTCATGATCACATCGCCGGGGAGAAGGGTCCAGACATCCGAAACGTATTCGATGATCTCGGGGATCTTGTGCAGCATGTCCCGAGTATTGCCCCGGCGGCGCGGTTCGCCGTCGACGAAGGTTTGAATCTCGAGGTTGGACCAGTCAAGCTCGGTCTCGATCACCGGTCCGAGCGGCGCGAAAGTGTCGTATCCCTTGGCGCGAGCCCACTGCCCGTCTGCGAACATCTGGTCTCGCGCCGATACGTCGTTGCCGATCGTGTAGCCGAAGATCACCTCGGCATAGTCGGCGGCCTTCACGCGCTTGGCGATTTTGCCGATCACGATCACGAGCTCGCCCTCGTGCACGATGCGTCCCTCGACCGGCGGCATTTGGATCGCGTCGCCGGGGCCGACCACGGCCGTGTTCGGCTTGAGGAAGATGAGGGGCGCCTCCGGGCTCGCTGCGTCATTCTTGAGCTCGTCACGGTGCGCCGCGTAGTTGAGGCCGATACAGACCACCTTCGAGCGCGGGATGACCGGGGCAAGCAACTTCACGTCGGTGGCGGCGACGCGCTCCCCGGTGGTTCCGAACCCGCTGAACATGGGGTCGCCGGAGAGCACGACATAGTCGTCGCCATCGAGGATG
Source organism: Glaciihabitans sp. GrIS 2.15 (assembly GCF_035984695.1). Classification (NCBI taxonomy): domain Bacteria; kingdom Bacillati; phylum Actinomycetota; class Actinomycetes; order Micrococcales; family Microbacteriaceae; genus Glaciihabitans; species Glaciihabitans sp. GrIS 2.15. The sequence continues at coordinate 30,185 of NZ_JAXCHU010000020.1, read as the reverse complement.
CCGTACCGGGGATCTCCGCCGCCGACCGAGAAGCGGGCTATCTTCACAGTGCTGTCGGCCCGGTGCCATCGAGAGACGCGATGCGGTCGAGGCGCGTCATCCAGCCGTGGCGGTCCTCGACCGTACCGTACTGAATTCCCGTGAGCTCCTCGCGGAGCGACAGCGCGAGTGCACTGCTCTCGTGCACGATCTCGAAGCCCTCGGCCTTGAGAAGTCCGATCGGCGCGACAACCGCGGCCGTGCCGCACGCGAAGGCCTCGACGATGTCACCGGATGCAGCGCCCTCCCGCCATTCATCGATGGTCACGCGGCGCCGTTCGACGGTGTGCCCACGGTCCTCGGCGAGCTGCAGGATCGAGTCGCGGGTGATCCCCTCGAGGATGCTGTCGGACACCGGGGTGACCAGAGTGCCGTCCTTCTTCACCAACACGATGTTCATGCCGCCGAGCTCCTCGAGAAACCTCCCCTCCTCGGAGTCGAGGAACAGCACCTGGGCGCAGCCCTGCTCGTAGGCCTCGGCCTGGGCGATCAACGACGACGCATAGTTTCCGCCGGTCTTGGCAGCACCGGTACCCCCCCTGCCCGCCCGCGAATAGGTGGTCGACAGCCAGATGGACACGGGCGCGAGCCCACCCGTGAAGTAGGCCCCGGCCGGGCTGGCGATCAGGTAAAAGTTCACCTTCTCGGCGGGGCGCACACCGAGGAACGCTTCCTTGGCAAACATGAAGGGGCGCAGGTACAGGCTCGTGTCTGGCGCGGTCGGCACCCAGGCCGCATCCACGGCGATGAGCTCTCGCAGCGAGTCGAGAAAGTACTCGGTGGGAAGCTCCGGAAGGGCCATGCGCCGGGCCGACCGCTGCATGCGCGCGGCATTCGCCTCGGGACGGAAGCACCAGATCGAGCCATCGGCGTGCCGGTAGGCCTTGAGCCCCTCGAAGATCTCCTGTCCGTAATGCAGAACAGCCGCGGCCGGGTCGAGCTCGATCGGGCCGTAGGGCTGCACCCGCGGGCGGTGCCAGCCTCCTCTGGCCGACCAGCAGATGTCGACCATGTGGTCGGTGAAGTGCTTACCGAAACCCGGGTCGGCCAGTATTTCCGTGCGCTCGAGCTCGGCGCGGGCCTCCGGGTTGAGCCGACGGGTGAAGTTGAGTGTGGCTGGAGCCAGCAGATTTTTCATGGTGTCCCTAATTGCTGCGGAGTCTTACATTGTGCGCCAGGAGCGAGCGGATGGCATCCCCGACCTGCGACGTGGTTCTCGCCGCGGTCCCGCGCGCGGCGAGATCCCCGGTGACGGCCGCGGTAACCTGCGCGGCCGCATCCGCGAGCTCGAGATGATCGAGCAGAAGTGCCACGGACAGGATGGCCGCGGTGGGGTCGGCCTTCTGTTGCCCGGCGATATCCGGCGCCGAACCATGCACCGGCTCGAACATCGACGGGAATGTACCGTCGGGATTGATGTTGCCCGATGCGGCAAGTCCGATGCCACCGCTGATCGCCGCCGCGAGATCGGTGAGGATGTCGCCAAAAAGGTTGTCCGTGACGATGACATCAAACCTAGCCGGGTCGGTGACCAGGAAGATGGTTGCGGCATCCACGTGCAGGTAGTCCACAGCGATGTCGGGAAAGTCGAGGGCTACCCGGTCGACCGTGCGCTGCCAGAGACTGCCCGCGTTGGTGAGCACATTGGTCTTGTGCACGAGTGTCAGCTTGTGACGCGGGCGGGCGGATGCGGCCGCGAACCCGTACCGCACCAGCCGTTCCACCCCGAAGGCGGTGTTCACCGAGACCTCGTTCGCCACCTCGTGCGGGGTACCAACGCGGATGGCGCCGCCGTTGCCCACATAGGGACCCTCCGTGCCCTCACGCACCACAACGAAGTCGATGAGCCCAGGGGCGGCGAGAGGCGAGTCGATGCCGGGCAGTAGTCGAGTGGGACGCAGGTTCACATAGTGGTCGAGTGCAAAACGGAGCCGCAGCAGGAGCCCCCGCTCGATCAGTCCGCCAGCGAGGCGTGCATCCCGTGGATCTCCGCCGACAGCGCCGAGCAGAATGGCGTCGTGTCTCTTGAGCGCGTCGAGTCCCGCATCGCTCAGGATCTCCCCCGTAGCGAGATAGTGCGAGGCACCGAAAGGAAAATACGTGGTCGTGATCTCGACATCGGTCGGTATCACCGCTTCGAGCACTTTCACGGCTTCGGCGATGACCTCGGGCCCGATTCCGTCACCGGGGATGAGTGCGAGTGCGATGGTGCGGGGCATGGGATGACTCCTCGGTGCAATCGAGATGGCGATCGGCCACGCAGAGCGGCGACTGCGCTTTCCTGCCGGTTCCCAGCGTACCGGCAGGAGATTATCGTGGATCTTGGCCCCCTTTCAGGGGGCAGACGGATAGCATAGGGGGCGGACACTGGACCTGTGAGCCATTTTCTTGGTACACATTCACTCCATCAAGGCAGCACTGGAAGGACTCTTCATGGGTATCGGTACAGGCATTTTTCTTTTCGTCGTCGGCGCAATCGTGGCGTTCGCCCTCAGCCTCACTGTTCCGGGGGTAGATCTGCACCTCGTCGGGTACCTTCTCATGGGCGCTGGCGTGGTCGTATTTCTGATTTCGATCATCATGGTCACACGCAAGCGGTCGACGGTTTCGACGACTCGGACCGCGGTGGACCCAACGGGGACAGAAAAGACCACCAGTCAGGAAACTCGGGGCGACGTCATCTAGTCCCCTCATGAACCGACGCGCTCCCCTCCGATTCGGGTTCGGAAGGGGGCGCGTCATCGTTTATGGGCGCGCTGTGGTTAACGGGCTCGCCGTGCCAGACGTTCGGACACTCTCGCGTAATAGCGAAGCAGGGCCTCGTTCTTCTCACCGAGGGATGCCGCGGCCAGCGCCTCGCTGGCCAAACCTTCCTCTCCCCTGCGCTCCTCGACGTCCGCAAGGGCCGCGAAGACGCGGCGGTCGAACTCGGCGCTTGCCCGTCCGCTGAGCCGACGCAGTTCGACTGCGGCACGATCGAGCTCCGACGGTCCGAGATGACTGCGGGCGATGATGCCCCCGAGTATGACCACCGGCGCCGGCCAGACCCGGGAAAGCCCGTGATAGAGGGTTGAGATCGCCCCCCAGTCCGTCTCCGCCCAGGTCGCTGCAGAGCTGTGCAGGCCGGCGATGCCAGCCTGCAGGGCGAACCGCCCGCCACCGGGAAGTGCCAGCGCGGCGAGTTCCAGCCCTCGTCGGATGCGTCGCCGCCCCCAGACGGACCGGTCGACCTCCGCGAGGGTAAGCGGCATGCCGTCCAGGGTGGTGCGCGCGGCGACTCGGGCTTCGCCGAGCTCGATCAGGGCCAACAGCCCGAGAGCTTCGGTATCCCCGGGATATTCCGCCACGATCGAGCGGGCGAGAAGGATCGCCAGCCCGGATAACCGCGAGTCTATGAGGTCGCTCCCCGCGACCGCGGTGTGCCCCAGTGTGTAGACGCCATAGATGGTGGTGAGCGCGGCGCCGAGTCGCTCGGCACGATCCTCCGTACCCGGCCAGGAGAATCGCTCGCCGGAGCGGGCGATCGCCTGCTTCGCCCGGGTGAGCCGTGCCGCGATCGTCGCTCCCGAGGTGCCGAAGAAGTCGGCGATATCCGCAGTCGGTACACCGCAGACGATGCGGAGCGCGAGGGCGACCTGCTGCTCCGCGGAGAGCAGCGGATCGCACGCTACGTAGATAAGGCCGAGCCGGTCGTCGATCTCTTCTGCTGAATCCTCCTGGGCCGCGGGTTCGGCGAACAGCGGCAATTTGTGTTGGAGCACCGCTTCGCGACGCAGCAAATCGACCGCGATATGCCGTGCCGTTGTCGTGACCCACGCGCCGATGTTCCGGAGCTCTTCCCCTGCGGCAATGCGATCGGCCGCGCGAGCGAAGGCCTCCTGTGTGCTCTCCTCCGCGACATCCACGCTGCCGTAGGCGCGGAGAATTGCCCCGACGACGCGGGGCCATTCCTCGGCGAATGCCGTCTCGAGCGCCGAGTTCATGCGTTCATTCTGCTCATGCGTTCATTCTGGCCCCGCACACGATCGGGTGGTGGCTCACTACATTCCAGACATGTCCCAGATTGGGCGGAGCTCCAGGCGATCTCCGGTAGGGCAGAGCGCAGCGAGTGCCTTGGCTTGGTCGAGAGACTCGGCCTCGATCACGTAGTAGCCACTGACGACCTCGGTGGTCTCAGCCAGCGGCCCGTTCGTGAACACCGCAGGGTGCCCGTCTTTCGCCGGCACGATCCCGACCGACGCCGTCGACGGCTGCAGGGCCTCTCCCCCGAGTATCTTGGCCCCTGCCGCAGCCACTGCGGCAGAAAATACACCGTGTGCCCGACCCGCTTCTTCCATCGCGCTATCGGGAACCGAGGCCGGGTCCCACGTCGGTTCGACGATGAGGATGAGGTATTTGTCCGACATGATCACTCCCTGGGGTAACGGACCCGCTCCGATTCGGCTGGCCCTTCTTCCCTACGACGAACGACCTCCGTCGAAATCGACACCGTGAGGAAGAATTCGCTGCTCGGACCATACTCGGGCCGCGCCGGTGGGCGCTTCCAAGCAGATGGTCTAGTCGGTGATGTCGATCTCGCACAGGAGATCGGCCTGGATCGCCTCGCGCACGGCCTCCAGCAGTCCATCGGGTACCGGGGAGTCGACGGTGAGCACGCTCAGCGCCTGGCCGCCCGCCTCGCGACGGCTGATCTGCATTCCCGCGATGTTGATGCCAGCCTCGCCGAACTCCTTACCGTAGACCGCGACGATGCCGGGGCGATCGGTGTAGATCATCACGATGAGGTGCTCGGCGACCGGCACCTCCACGTCATATCCGTTGATCTCCACGATCTTCTGCGTCTGCTTCTGCCCGGTGAGGGTGCCAGAGACAGAGATCTGGCTGCCATCGCTGAGCGTGCCACGGATGGTCAGCAGGTTGCGGTACTCGTCGCTCACGGCATCCGTCGTCAGGCGCACAGTAATGCCACGCTGTTCGGCGAGGAGGGGCGCGTTCACATAGCTCACGGACTCACTCACGACATTGGTGAAGATGCCTTTGAGCGCCGCCAACTTCAGCACCTTGACGTCGAACTCCACGATCTCGCCGCGGATCTCCACGTCGACCGCGGTGATCGGACTCGTAGCGAGCCCGGCAAAAAGCTGGCCGAGCTTCTCCATCAACGGGATGCCCGGGCGCACGGTCGGGTCGATCACGCCGCCGGCCACATTCACCGCATCCGGCACGAGCTCGCCAGAGAGGGCGAGGCGCACTGATCTCGCGACCGACACACCAGCCTTTTCCTGCGCTTCGTCGGTCGAAGCGCCGAGGTGGGGCGTGACAACGATGTTGGGCAGCGCGAGCAGCGGCGAACCGACGGGGGGTTCGTTGACGAAGACGTCGAGTCCCGCGCCGGCGATCGTCCCAGCGGTGAGCGCGCGGTAGAGGGCATCCTCGTCGATGAGGCCACCCCGAGCGACGTTGACGATGTATGCCGTGTCTTTCATGAGGGCGAACTGGTCGTCGCCGATCATTCCGGTGGTCTCCGGAGTCTTCGGCATATGGATGGTCACGAAGTCGGACTGGGCGAGCAGGTCTTCGAGGCTCAGCAACGTGACGCCGAGTTGTTGTGCTCGCGCGGCGGTGACGTAGGGGTCATAGGCGACGATAGTGGTACCGAACGCCTGCATGCGGGCGGTGATCAGCGCCCCGATGCGGCCGAGACCGATGATACCGATCGTCTTTTCGAAGAGCTCGACGCCGGTGTACTTCGAGCGCTTCCATTGTCCGGCGGCGAGCGCGCCGTGGGCCGCCGGGATGTGGCGGGCGAGGCTCAGGATGTGCCCTACCGTGAGCTCGGCGGCCGAGATGATGTTGGAGGTCGGCGCATTGACGACCATCACACCGGCCTCGGTGGCGGCCTTGATGTCTACGTTATCGAGTCCGACGCCGGCGCGCGCGATGACCTTCAGGTGCTGTGCGGCAGCGATCGCCTCGGCGTCCACCTGCGTTGCGGAGCGGATGAGCACGGCGCTCGCCTCGGCGAGCGCCGCAAGCAACGCCGGCCGGTCCGTGCCGTCGACGGTGTGCACGTCGAAGTCGGGACCGAGGGCCTCGACGGTAGCAGGAGAGAGTTCTTCAGCGATCACAACGATCGGCTTTGCCACGAATCGGATCCTTCGTTTGGAGAAGAGGGGGGAATTCGCGACGCGACGAGCGCATCGGCCCTTGAACTTTATCCCACCGCTCGCGAATCGCTCCGCAGTGTGACGCCGAGCGGCACGATGCCGCTCTGCGAGGATGGACGGATGACCGCCTTCGAGATCCTGCAGCTCGTGCTCCGAATACTGCTGGCGATGGCGTTCGTAGGGATGGGTCTCACTCACTTTCGTCCCGGTCCCGCCCGAGGGATGGCCGCGATGATCCCGGAATACTTCCTGCGCGGCGGCCTGCTGACCGGCAAGAACCTGGTGCGGTTCACCGGGGTCTGCGAGATCGCCGGAGGTGTCGGACTGCTTCTGCCGATGACGAGCTTTCTCGCCGGCATCATGCTCGTGGTCTTTCTCGTCGCGGTATTTCCGGCGAATCATTTCGCGTCGCAGCACCCGGAGCGGTTCGGCGCTGCGGCGATACCGTTCTGGCCCCGATACATCGCCCAGCTGGTGCTCATCGCCGTGATCCTGGTGTCGATCGTGACCGTTCCGCGCTGACTAATGTGCTGAGTGATGAGCTGACTGCCGAACCGATCAGGCGAGGGCTTCCACCGACAGCGTCATCGCCGCCACCAGGGTCAGTCCGATCGCGAAGAGCAACACTTTCAGTAGCACCGGCTTTCGCCGACCGAGCACGAACGCGAGCGCGAAGGCGATCGGCGCGAGAAGCACGTCGATCACGAGCCAGACCCAGGGAATCGGCACGGGGGCGAGCTTCACAACCGCCCGCGCCTGGTTGTACAGATTTATCTGCGAGGTGACCCCGACCACGTTCGAGATCGCCTCGAACAGGTTGTACACGTAAAAGAGTCCAAACGCGATCGCGATAGTGATGCTGAGCCACCCGAGGTGTCCCGCGCGACTCACTGTGGAATTTTCGTCGCGCTCGGTCTCGAGCGGAGTCTCGGCGGGATCGGTGTCGGTCATCAGGCTCCCGGTCCAACGATGAATGGCCACGGCGCGAGCAATACCACTCCGAGCACTAGCCAAAGTATTCGTACGCCCGCGCGACACTCGCGGGCCAGAACGAGCACCCCGACGAACCAGGCCGCCGGAGCGACGATCGCAAGGATCCCGCGCAGCTGGTACATGAACGCGAAGAACAGGTTCGCGCTCGGCGCGGTAGTGCGCTGCACGGCGATGATCCAGCCGACGATGAACAGCAGAAAGACGCCGCCGAAGACCCCGAGAGTCACGAGAAGCGCAGAACTCATGCCCGGTTCGCCCCGCTCTGCGTCATCGGCCGGATGGTCGGTGGCAGGCGCATCGACATGGGTCGGGTCACTCTCTATACCCCAGCTGAGGCCTTCATCGTCCGGATCAACGGCCATAAAAAATCACCCTAACGGTTCAAGCGGAGCTGGATGACTTCGACCAGGTGAGGAAACAGGGCATGATCCGGTTCGATGCCGGTGATTGCGACGACGAGTTCGTTCGCCGGCAGGCCGCTCGAGAGGAGTTCCTGCAACTGCACGCTCTCCTCGTCCCCCGGCACGTCGAATCGCAGGGTGGCGCCGACCGCGTTGAGCAGTGCCCAGGCCGGCATCCCGCGCTCGGCGAGTTCTGCTGCGGGACCGATGAATCGCTCGGTGCGTCCGAGCTTGCGCATCGGGTTGCGACCGACCCTCTCGCAGGTATCGGGAAGGTGGGGATTGGAAATACGAATGAGCGTCTTCTCGATGTAGGCCTGTTGCTCGTCGGCGTCGAACTCGTGCTTGGCGACGAGAAGGGACTTCGTCTCGGCGAGGGCGGCACGCACCTCTGCCTGCAGTTCGGGTGTGGCCAGGGCTTCGCGGATCGACACCCAGCCGCGATCGATGCCGTGATAGGCCGCTGCCGCGTGGGCGGTGTTCACGGTGAAGAGTTTGCGTTCGATGTACGGAGCGAGATCGTCCACCCAGGTGATGCCATAGATGTCGGGCGTGCGGCTGCTCCCGTCGTGGCCGTGGAAGGGTGTGCGGTCGACGACCCACTCGAAGAAGGATTCGATCGTGACATCCAGTCCGCCGTCCTGCTCCGGCACGATGCGGTCGATCGCGCAATTGGCGAAGACCGCGTTATGCGCCGGGGCATGTTTGCGCACATGCCCGGCGAGGATGTCGGTGCCGCCGAGTGCGTTCTCGCAGGCGATGATTGTGAGCTTGGCGGCATTTTTCTGCCGAGCATCCAGTCCCTTGGCGATCACGGGGGCGATGAACTGCAGGATGCGGGCGCCGACGGCCGTCGTCACGACGTCCGCAGCGGCGATCGCCGCCACCACCTCGGCCTCCTGCGTTCGGCTGTTCAGAGCCCGAAAATTATCGACGACGCTCGACCGGGAGTCTGCTCCGACCTCGTGCACGTGGTAGCTGTCGACCGCCTGGAGCTCTGCGATGACGTGCTCGTCAACGTCGGCAAAGACCACCTCGTATCCGCTTGCATGCAAGAACTGGGCGACGAAGCCGCGACCGATGTTGCCGGCGCCGAAATGGACAGCGGTCTTGGTACTCATGGCTGCCAAGTTTACGGTGTGAGCACTGTCATCCATCCCTCACATTCGTGCTGTTTACTGAATACACAATGGATCTCATCGATGTTCAGGACGTGCGGGTACCCGCGACACGCGCGGATCTGCGCGTCGGAGTCGCGGAGAAAGTACTCGCCGGGGGCACTTGGCTCTATTCGGTGAAGGAGACCGGGCTGATCGGGCTCGTCGATATCACCCAGCTCGGCTGGAAACCGGTGGAGCACACGGGTTCCGCGCTCCTGATCGCAGCGACCTGCACGGTTGCCGAGCTCTCCCGCCTCACTCCCCGGGCGCTGCGAACCGATCCGAATCTCGCGGGAAGCGGCCGCGAGTCCCCTTCCGATCCGGTTGCACTGTTCTGGCAGTGCGCCAATTCCTTCCTCGCCTCGTTCAAAATATGGAATGTCGCAACCGTCGGCGGCAACATCGCCCTCGCGCTGCCCGCCGGCCCGATGATCTCGCTCGCCGCAGGCCTCGATGCCGAGGCAGTGATCTGGATGCCGGAGGGCGGCGAGCGGCGGATGCCCGTTGCCGAACTCGTTACCGGGGTCATGCAGACCGCCCTCGAGCCCGGGGAAGTGCTGCGCGAGATCGCGATCCCGCGCGCCTGCCTCGAGTCGCGCACGGGGTTCCGCCGCATCGCGCTCAACACCCTCGGTCGCACGGGCACCCTCCTGATCGCACGGCAGGCGCCGACCGGGCAGACGGTGTTCACCGTGAGCGGAGGCACGACGCATCCGGTGCAGCTGCGGTTTGACGAGTCGCCGTCCGCTTCGCTGCTTGAGGAGCGGGTGCGCGCCATCGATTGCTGGTACGACGACGCCCACGGCTCTTCCGACTGGAGGCTCGCCATGAGTGTGCGCTTCGCCGAACAGCTGAGAGAAGAGCTGGCATGAAATTCTCGGTAAACGGATCCTCCGTCGAAGCGACCCCGGCCGCCGGCCAGGTGCTGCAGACGGTGTTACGCGATCTCGACCACTTCGAGGTGAAGATGGGCTGCGGCAGCGGCGATTGCGGCGCCTGCACCGTGTTGCTGAACGGTGAACCGATCCACTCGTGCATTTACCCCGCGCACCGGGTCGAGGGGGCGGCGATCACCACCGTTTCGGGACTCGGCAGCCCGGAGCATCCGCATCCGCTGCAGCAATCGTTTGTCGAGGCAGCCGGCTTCCAGTGCGGATTCTGCACAGCCGGAATGATCGTGACCGCATCGACCTTCACCGAAGACGACCACGATGACCTGCCGCGCCTGCTCAAGAGCAACATCTGTCGGTGCACCGGCTACCGGTCGATCCGGGATGCAATTTGCGGCACCTCCAATACTCAGACACCGGCGTCCGGCGAGGCTGCCGGGCAGTCGGTGCGGGCTCCCGCCGGAATGCGGGTCGCGACCGGCGAGGAGGAGTTCACCCTCGACGTGCGCACGACCGGGCTGTTGCATCTCGCGGTGCTGAAGAGCCCACACGCCCATGCGCGCATCCTCGCTATCGATCCCTCTCGAGCACTCGCTGCCGAGGGAGTTCATGCCGTTCTTACTCACCGGGACTCCCCATCCACCCTGTTCTCGACCGGCCGGCACGAGATGCGCACCGATGATCCGGATGACACCCTCGTGCTCGATCCGGTGCTGCGGTTCATCGGCCAGCGGGTCGCCGCGGTCGTTGCCGACACGATAGCGATCGCCGAGCGCGCCCTCGCCCTCATCGAAGTGGAGTACGAGGTGCTGCCCGGGGTCTTCGACCCGGAACTTGCGCGGTCCGCTGGCGCCCCGCTGCTGCACGCCGATAAGGGCGAATTGCAGCGCATCGCCGCCCCGGAGCGAAACGTGCTCGCGGAGATGCACGGCGAGATGGGCGATGTGGATGCGGCGATCGCCGCGGCGGATGCCGTTGCCACCGGCACCTGGCAGACCCAGCGAGTAAACCACGCGGCCCTCGAGACGCACGCGACCCGGGGCTGGCTCGACTCCGATGGCCGACTGGTGCTGCGCACGAGTTCCCAGGTGCCCTACCTCGTGCGCGACGAACTGTGCCGAATTTTCGACCTCGACCCCGCGCGTCTTCGCGTGTTCACCGCCCGGGTCGGTGGGGGGTTCGGCGGCAAGCAGGAGCTCTTCACCGAAGACTTGGTCACCCTCGCGGTGCTGCGCACCGGGCGCCCGGTGCAGTACCAATTCACCAGGGAGGATGAGTTCACCATCGCCTCCCCGCGGCATCCAATGCGCGTGTCAGTGACCCTGGCCGCGACCTCCGACGGCACGCTCACCGCGATGGCTGTCGACGAGCTGACCGACACCGGGGCCTACGGCAACCACGGCATCGGCGTGATGTACCACAGCGTGCACGAGTCGATCAGCGTGTACCGCTGCGCCAATAAACGCGTGGATGCCGAATCGGTCTATACGAATAACCTGCCGTCGGGAGCCTTCCGCGGCTACGGCCTCGGCCAGGTGATCTTCGCGATCGAGTCGGCGATGGACGAGCTCGCCCGCACTCTCGGTATGGACCCATTCGAGCTGCGACGCCGCAACGTCGTCGTGCCCGGCGACGACATGGTGGTCGTCGAACCGCACGCCGAGACCGACCTCATCTACGGCTCGTACGGGCTCGACCAGTGCCTTGATTTGGTACAGAAGGCGCTTGCGGATCCGCCACCGTCAGCCGATCCGGGGTGGCAGACCGGCACCGGGATGGCACTCGCCATGATCGCCTCGCTTCCCCCACGCGGGCACTATGCGGATGCCACGGTCAGGTTGCTCCCCGACGGCGACATCGAGATCGGGGTGGGTACGGTCGAGTTCGGTAACGGCACCACGACGGTGCACGCCCAGTTGGTGGCATCCGCTCTCGGCACGACCGTGGATCGGGTGCGCATCCGCCAGTCGGACACCGACGTGGTGAAGTACGACACGGGAGCCTTCGGATCGGCCGGGGTCGTGGTCGCCGGCAAGGCCCTGCTGTCCGCAGCCTGTGGGCTCGGCGAGTTCATGCTCGAGCGGGCATATTCCCTGGTGCCCGGTGAGGGCGCGGTGCTTCAGGACGGCGGAGTCCGAATCGGCGCACGCGTTCTTTCCGCCGCCGAACTTCTGGAAGCCGGGCCTCTCACGGCGACCGGACGGCACGACGGCACTCCGCGCACGGTGGCGTTCAACGTGCACGGCTTCCGCGTGGCGGTGAATCCCGCCACCGGTGAGGTGCGCATCCTGCAGTCCGTGCAGGCGGCCGATGCTGGCACCGTGCTCAACCCTGAGCAGCTGCGCGGACAGATCGAGGGAGCCACCGCGCAAGCCATCGGCACTGCCCTGTACGAGGAGATGCGCCTCGATGGCGCGGGGCGCGTCACCACCACCGCATTACGCAACTATCACGTGCCCCGGTTCGCGGATATCCCGATCACGCAGGTGTTATTCGCCGACACCTTCGATGCCCTCGGGCCGCTCGGAGCGAAGTCGATGAGCGAAGCGCCCTACAACCCGGTGGCGCCGGCGCTCGCCAACGCGATCCGGGATGCCCTCGGCGTTCGCCCGCACGAGCTGCCAATGTCGCGCGATGGGCTGTGGCGCCTGGTCTCCACCGAGCCCGCCGGCCCCGCCGACTCCGCCGCGCCCGCCGCGCCCGCCGCGCCCGAGCTTGTGCCGCCAGCGTGAACGATCCCCAGGCAGGCGACTCGCGCGAACTGCGGCACTGTGTCGCTCTCGCCGCCGCAGAGCGACAACCTGGCGCAGTTCGCGAAGGCGTCGGGTCGGCGAACCGGCCTTTTCGAGTGGTGTCAGCCCACCGGCACGCGTGCAGGATGGATGGCACCGGTCGTGATGGAGAGCGGCAGCGCGGATGCCGCGGATCGCGCCGCAATGACCTCAGCAAGGATCGCGACGGCCGTCTCTTCCACCGTGCTCGCGCCGAGGTCGAGGCCGATCGGCGAGCGCAGTCGCGCGATCGCCTTCTCGTCGACGCCGCGCTCCCGCAGTGAGGCGACCCGGCGGTCGTGCGTGCGGCGGGATCCCATCGCTCCGACGAATTCGGCCGGCGACTCCAGCGCAAGGGCGATGAGTTCGGCATCGAATCGCGCATCGTGGCTGAGCACGCAGATCACAGTGCGATCGTCGACCTTCGCCGTCTCGAACCAGACGGTAGGCCACGACACGACGACTTCGGCCCCCGGAAATCGCTCGGGCGTCGCGAAGAGAGAGCGTGGGTCGCAGAGGGTGACGCGGTATCCGAGCACCTGCGCCGCCGCCGACAGCGCCGCAGAGAACTCCATTGCGCCGAACACGATCAGGTGGCGGCCGACCGGTGCACGCTCGGTGAAGCCCGCGCACACGTCGAGGTCACGCTGTTCCCGAAGCGCTTCGATGAGATCCTCGGTGAGGATCTGCACGTGGATGCGCAACTGTCCGCCGCAGGTGAGCCCGACCGAGAACGCCGACTCGTCACTGACGCCGTACTCGACCGTCTGCGGGATGCCATCGGCGAGTACGAGTTCGCAGGCCTCGACCACAGCGCCCTCGACGCATCCGCCGGCGATGCTGCCGATCACGGATGTGCCGTCGAAGGCCATCGAGGTGCCGACGGTGCGCGGAGCGCTGCCGTCGATAGAAACCACCGTGGCCACGGCCAGTCGGCGCCCCGCGGCGACGGCGGCGAGCAGGCGGTCTGCGATCTCGAACATAACTTCAGAATCGCATATGCGCATCACGGGGCGGTTACGGCAGGCTGTGCAGCAGCCTCCCGTTTGTTCGCGCCGCACATCCCGTGCGGGGCGGAAGGGCTGAGGGCCCGTGGCGTCATGCGCCGGACACACGCGAACGAGAGAAAATCCCCATGCTGACAATCACCCGCGCCTTCCGGATCGTCGTCGACGAATCGACCGAACGAGACGGCGACCTCGTGCTGAGGGGCGGTGTGGTTTCGGCCAGCCGCCTCGAAGCATCCACCGAAGCACTCGTCGCCGGTGACGGTGATGAAACGCTTGATGCGAGTGGATGCGTCGTCACACCCGGTCTCGTCAACGCTCACCACCACCTGTTACAGTCCGCCTTTCGCACTCTGCCCGGCACCCGCGGCGTCGCGATGAGGGACTGGCTGCCCACGATGGCAGCGGCCTACACCCGCGCGGGAGTGGATGCCGACTTGGCGCACGCCGCGGCATCCGTCGGCGTCGCGGAGGGCCTGCTCTGCGGGGTCACGACCGTCGCCGATCATCACCTCACTTGGCCGGTCGGTAGTGATAGTGTCGCCATCGCCACCGCGACCGCGGATGCGGCGCGATCCCTCGGCGGCAGGCTGGTCTTCGTGCGCGGATCGGCCGGCGATGATCCCCAGGAGGCCGCGGTTTCCGCCGAGGCCATCGTGCGGGCACTGCTGCCGCGTACCGCCGACGGGATGCTCCAGCTCGCCGTCGGACCGGCCGGAGTGCACAGCGACAGCCGGGAGACCTTCGAGCTGCTTTCCGGGATCGCTGCGAAGTACGGGCTGCGTCGGCGTACGCAAGCCAATGAACAGGTGGATGTCGCGATCGCGCTGGAGAAGTATGGAAAACGCCCGATCGACCTGCTCGAGGACTGGGGGTGGCTCGAGCCGGGAGTGACACTCGCGCACCTCTGTGACGTGACCGGGGACGAGATCCGCCGGCTCGCGGCATCCGGAATCACGGCGACGCACGCTCCGGGCTGCGACCTGCCAATGGGATGGGGCATCGCCCCGGTTGCGGTTCTGAGGTCCGCCGGCATCGCGGTGGGTCTCGGCACCAGCGGTGGCGGCAGCAACGACGCGGGACACCTTCTGGCGGATGCCCGGCTCGCGATGCAGGTGGCGCCGCTCGTCGGCCCGCCGATCTCGGCGCGCGAGGTACTCGGCATGGCAACGGCGGGGTCGGCTGCCGGCCTCGGACGGCCGGAACTTGGCACTCTTCGGCCCGGTTCCGCCGCGGATCTCTGCCTCTGGGATGTCTCGGGGGTCGCGGATGCGGGTGTCGCCGATCCGGTGGCCGGCCTGTTGTGGGCGAATCCCGGTCGGCGGCCGAAGCACGTGGTCGTGGCCGGACGGGTGGTCGTGCGGGACTACGAACTGGTGAATGCCGACGAGCGGGAGCTGGTGGCGCGACTGGGTGCCCGGATTCCTGGCGTGCCGACTCGCTAGGAAGCTACAGCTCCAGCACCAGCCGCCGGCAGGCCGCCCGCGATACGCAGATGTACATCACCGCATTCTGCTGCTGCTCGAGCGGGGTGAGGATCGAGTCACGGTGGTCCACCTCTCCCTCGAGAACCGGTGTCTCACAGGTACCGCAGGTGCCCTCGCGGCAGCTGGAGAGCACGAACACGCCGGCCTCCTCCGCCATCTCGAGGATGCTGCGATGGGGCGGCACCGTCAGCGCCGTGCCGCTCATCGCGAGCTCCACCTCGAAATCTCCCTCAAACACGGGTGGCGCGAGCGGCTTAGCCTGGAAACGCTCGATGTACAGCGGATGCCCGCCGGCCGACGCCTCCACCGCCTCGATGAATCGCGTGGGTCCGCAGGCATAAATCGTGGTCATCGGGTCGAGCGAGCCGATAAGCGCCGCGACATCCAACCGCGTTCCCTCGTCGCTGAGGTGAAGGGTCGCCGCACCGATCTCGTCGACCAAAGCCAGTGCCGAGCGCGAACGCCCGCAGTAATGCACGGCGTAGCGGATGCCGGCGGCCGCGGCCGCCCGCGCCATCGACACGATCGGCGTGATGCCGACTCCCGCGGCCAGCAGCAGCACCGGCGAGCCGGGGAATGGTGCGAATTCGAAGTGGTTGCGCGGACCTCGCACCCGGACCGTGCCACCCGCCGTGAGCGAGTCGTGGAGCCATAGCGATCCACCCCGGCCGGACGGCTCGCGCAATACCGCGATGCGCCAGGTCGATGCATCCGTCGACGAAGATGGCACGCGGGCTGTTGCGGGAGGAAGGAGTGAATACTGGCGCTCGTCTCCTGACGGCAGCACGAGGTCGAGGTGCGCGCCGGCCTGCCACGACGGCAGGGTCGTACCGTCGACCCTGGCGAGCTCAAATACATCGATCGAATCGGCGGCAGGTTGGCGCGAGACGACCACCGCGTCGAACTCGGTCTCATGCGAACTCATCGATCCTCCGAGTTTTCTGTGACCGCGACGAGCCGGTACTCGCGCGGTCCAGCCACGTCATCCTCCGCCATAAATTCACGCTCGCTGAGAAAGGGGTGATACGGGTCGGCGCTCGCCGCTGGCTGGTCTATCGTGAGGAGTCGAACTTTGCACGGTCGGCGTACACGGATGCCGGCAAGTATGGCCCGGAGGCCGATCGTGCAATCGGCGGCTCTGACGGGGTCCTCCTCACGTTACGAGGGCTAGCCACCCTGCAGCACGGCGGCGGTCCAGGCACCCGACGGAACCCGGCGCAATGCAGGGAAACTAGGCCGTTACATGTCGGAAACGGGCCACACCTAGATTCGATCGTGTTGACAATATCAATTTTTCGTGAGCGACCAACTCATCGGTGCGATGGTGGCCCACTCCAGCAGTAAAGAGGAAGGTGCCGCACCGTGTCATCCCTGCCCCGCCGACTGTCCCAGCTGACAAACGCGACTCTTCCGGATGGATCACAGGTTGATGTCGCCCTCGACGGCCCGGTCGTGAGCGGGGTGTTCCCGGCGGGGCGTCTCGGTGAACGAAGCGACGGCACCAGCCTCGACCTGGCGAATTTCCTGCTGCTCACCGCCCCGGCCGAACCACACGCGCATTTCGACAAGGCCCTCTCCTGGGACCTCATCGATCCGCCAATGGGTAATCTCGATTTAGCGATTGAGTCCTGGCGCGACTATTCCGCGGTGATGACCGTCGAGAGCATCGCGGACCGGGCGCGCCACGCCGCGCTGCTGCTGCTGCGGCAGGGCACGACCGCGGTGCGCACCCACGTGGACCTGCTGGTGGGCGACGATCCGATGCGCGGCGTTCGCGCCCTGGTGCGAGTACGCGACGAGCTGAGTGAACTGATGGACATCGAGCTCGTCGCTCTCGCCAGCCCATTCGTGCCAAGCGAACAGGTAGTCGAGGCGCTCGAGCTCGGAGTCGACCTGGTGGGCGGCGCACCCCACCTCAGCGAAGATCCGATCGCCGACCTGCGGCGCCTCATCGGCATCGCCGAGCGCCACGGTGTCGGAGCCGACATCCACACCGACGAGAGCCTCACCGGCGCATCGACGCTCGGGGAGTACGCCCGACTCGTGCGCGACTGGACCGCGCCAGCATCCGCGGGTCATTGCGTTCGTCTCGGCACTCTCGAACCGACCGAGCTCGCCGCCGTGATTTCCGAGGTGCTCGCGAGTGACCTCGGAATCATCTCGCTCCCCATCACCAACCTCTACCTGCAGGGGTGGCAGCATCCGGTGAGCACCCCGCGTGGGCTCACGGCGCTGCGCGCGCTGCTGGATGCCGGAGTGCGCGTCGGCGCCGGCGCCGACAACGTGCGTGATCCCTTCAATCCGGTCGGGCGCAGCGATGCGCTCGAGACCGCGTCGCTGCTTGTTTCGGCGGGGCACCTCACTCTCGACGAGGCCTATGCCGCTGTGAGCTCCGGAGCCCGTTCGGTGATGTCGCTACCCATCGCTGGCGTGCAGGTCGGGGCGGTCGCCGAACTCCTTGCCGTGCGCGGCAGCACCCTTTCGGACGTCATCGCCAACGCCTCCGCCGATCGCTTCGTCATCCACGCTGGCCGCCTCGTGGCGCAGAGTACCGTGACCTATGACGTCGCGGCACCGCTCTCCTCGCTCAATCCCTCCACCCCCTCCCTAGCCGAAACGAGGTGATGCTGAGCATGTCTGCCATTTCTCCTACGAAACCGTCGCGCTCCGCTGCATCCATGAGCACGTTGCTCGACTTCCGCAGTGTCGCAATGCAGTTCCCTAACGGAACCATCGCGCTCAGCGGCATCGATCTCTCCGTCAATCGGGGTGAGTTCGTCACCGTGGTCGGGCCGTCCGGCTGCGGCAAGTCCACCCTGCTGCGTATTGCCTCCGGGCTCGAAACCGCCTCGGAGGGCACCGCAGAGGTCGACACGAAACGTATCGGCTATGTGTTCCAGGATGCGACGCTCCTGCCGTGGCGCACGGTGCAGGACAACGTGGAGCTACTCGCCGAACTCACCGGTATGAAGCCGAAGGAACGCCAAGTCAAGGCGCGGGAGGCCATCGACCTGGTCGGCCTCGGTGGCTTCGAGAAGAACCTGCCAAAGGAGCTCTCCGGCGGGATGAAGATGCGCACCTCGCTCGCGCGCTCGCTTACCCTCGAGCCAGAGCTGTTTCTTTTCGATGAGCCGTTCGGAGCACTCGACGAGATCACGCGCGAGCGACTCAACGACGAGCTTCTTCGACTCTTCGTCGAGAAGCAGTTCGCCGGGCTGTTCATCACCCACTCGGTGTCCGAGGCCGTTTACCTGTCGACCAGGGTCGTGGTGATGTCCGGCCGCCCCGGCTCGATCGTCGGTACCTTCGACGTGCCGTTCCCGATGCCGCGGGATCCGGACATCCGCTTCACCGCGGAGTTTGCGGAGCTGGTCGGCGAAGTCTCCCATGCGCTGCGAGAGGGGCACAGCTGATGAGCACGGCTCGCCTGATCAAATCCGACGACGTTGCCGCTGACCGCGCCGCATCTCCTCGGCGCCAGGGGCGGGTGACCCGCTTCTACTCGCGCCCATCGTCGCAGTGGTGGCCGCCGCTGGTGGTCTTCGCGATTCTCGTTGGCCTCTGGTATCTCACGGCCCTGTACTACGACAAGACCGTGCAGTTGCCCTACCTGATCCCGTACCCACACCTCGTTCTCACCGAGTTCTACGGCGACCCGAACTTCACGCCACTCCTCTACGCCGACCTGCTCAACACCACCCAGGTCGCGCTCACCGGGCTCGTCTTCGCCATCATCATCGGCGTGGGGTGGGCCACGCTGATGTCGCTGGCGAAGTGGATCGAACGATCTCTCTATCCCTACGCGGTGATCCTGCAGTGCATCCCGATTCTTGCGCTGGTTCCGCTGATCGGCTCGCTCTTCGGCTACGAATTCCTGTCCCGCGTCATCGTGGCCACCATCATCGCCATCTTCCCCATGGTCTCCAGCACCCTCTTCGGGCTTCAGTCCGTCGATCGGTCGCAGCGCGAGCTCTTCGAGCTTCAGGGCGCCGGGCGCGTCACCACGCTGGCGAAATTGCGCTTTCCCGCCGCGATGCCGTCGATCTTTCTCGGGCTACGTAATGCCGCCGGGCTTTCCGTGGTCGGTGCGATTGTCGGAGACCTGTTCTTCCAGCGCGGCACTCCGGGGCTCGGCGTTCTTATCCAGGTGGCCAACGCGCGGCTCAACGGACCGGGCACCTTTGCGGCGATCATTATCGCCTCGCTCCTCGGCATCACTGTCTTTCTCTTTTTTGGCTGGCTCGCCCGGATGGTCGTCGGCAAATGGTACGACTTCGGCTGATCCGCCGCACCGGTTTTCCCGCACGCCCCATCACAGCACGCAGCATCCCATCGCACGCAGCATCCCATCGCACACAGCACCCCACCACTCAGAGGACCCCCAATGAATAGAACAGCCCTCCGCTCCACCATTGCCATCGGCATGGTGTTCACGGCAACAATCGCCCTGGCTGGGTGTGCCAGCGCGGCGCCGACCAGCAGCGCAGCACCGACCGCCGCTGCCGGCTCCGTGGACCTTTCGGGTGTCTGCCCGGCCACGGTCACCATCCAAACCGATTGGAACCCCGAAGCCGATCACGGTCATCTCTATCAACTGCTCGGGCCGAACCCGGTGATCAACGCCGACAATAAGTCCGTGAGCGGTGACCTGTTTGCCCGCGGCAAGTCGACCGGCGTCAAGGTGGAAATCCGCTCGGGCGGACCGGCAATAGGATTCTCCTCCGTGAGCTCGCAACTCTACAAAGACAAGACAATCACGCTCGGGTACGTCTCCACCGACGAGGCGGTGCAGGTCTCTGCTACCCTGCCGACCACCGCGGTGTTTGCCGAGAACGACATCTCTCCACAGATGATCATGTGGGACCCGGCTACCTACCCGAAGGTCACAACGATCAAGCAGCTGGGAGCGGCGCTGAAGGCGGATAGCGGCGTGGTGCGGTACTTCCAGAGTGCGGCATACATGGCCTATCTCCAGGGCTCTGGCATTCTTCCCACTGCCCAGACTGACGGTTCCTACGATGGCGCACCGGCCAAGTTCGTCACCGCGAAGGGCAAGGATGGCCAGCAGGGATTCGCCACCGCCGAGCCATACATTTACCAGAATGAGATTTCGGCGTGGGGCAAACCGCTAAGCTTCCAGCTGATCCACGACACCGGCTACCCGATCTACCCGGAAGCGATCTCGGTGCGCTCTGCCGAACTCGCCAAGCTCAGCCCGTGCCTCAAGAAGCTCGTGCCGGTGCTCCAGCAGGCCGACGTTGACTACATCACAAAGCCGGCGACGACCAACAAGCTGGTCGTCGACCTCGTGACCGCCTACAACAACGGCTGGGTCTATTCCGCGAAGGTTGCGGACTTTGGTGTCAGCCAGATGAAGAAGCTCAAGATCGCCTCGAACGGATCCAATGCCTACGTCGGCGACATGGAGGAAGCGCGGGTGCAGAAGGTCGTCGACATCGACACCCCGCTGTTCACCGCGACCGGTTCCGCACCGAAGAGCGGGCTGAAGGCGACCGACCTCTTCACCAACGAATTCCTCGATACTTCGATCGGATTCTGATCAACCCATGATCAACGACTCCCCCATTGCGGCACTCGAGGCCGAGTTGCGCGAACTCCTCGGCGACCGCGGCGTGAGCGTCGAACTCGCCGCCCGCCAGAGGGCCTCAACGGACGGCGCCCATCTCTCCCCCGTGATCAAGGAGCAATTGCCCCTCGGTCTTGCCGAGCTGGTGGCGTACCCGACGAGTGCGGAGCTGATCGCTGCCACCGTCGCGGCGGCCGTGCGCCACGGCATCCCGATCACTCCGCGTGGCAAGGGCACCGGAAACTACGGGCAGGCCATCCCGATGGCGGGAGGCCTGGTGCTCGACATGTCTCGGGCCCGCGCCATCGTCGAGGTCGGAGACGGATTCATCACCGCGGAAGCCGGTGCGTCGATGTCCGCGCTAGAGCAGGCGGCGAACGCCGCCGGCCAGCAGATTTTGATGTACCCGTCGACCGCCAACTCCTCGCTCGGCGGTTTCCTCTCCGGAGGTTCCGGCGGCACCGGATCGATCAAGCACGGCTCAAACAGCGAAGGATTCGTTGCTGCACTCGACGTGGTTCACGCCGTGGCGAATGCCTCGCTCGTACACGTCGCCGGTGAGGCTGCCCAGCCCTACGTGCACAACTACGGCACCGCTGGCATCATCGCCCGGGCGACGGTGGTCACCGAGCCCTTGCAAGACTGGCGCGGGTTTTTCGCGAGCTTCGACAGCTTCGAACAGGCCCTGTCGGTAATACGCGAGATCGGCCGGCTTGAGCCGATTCCGCGGCTGGTCTCGGCCGACCTCGCGTTGTTGGCTGCCGCGCTGCCGCCCGATCCAGGCATCCCCGCTGACCGGGCGAGCCTTCGAGCGATCCTCGATCTCTCGACCGTAGCCGCGGCGACGGCCCTGGTGGAGGCGGCTGGCGGCCGGGTCGAAGACGTGCGCGAGGGTGCCCAGGCCACCATGAAGATCAGCATGATGTCGTACAACCACCCGATCGAGTTTCTGCAGAAGGCCTATCCCGACCGCTACTTCCACGTCGAGGTGAGCGGCGACGCACTCGTGGACCGCATCGACGAGGTACACGCCGTTTATCCGGGCGGAATGTTACACATCGAGGCCCAGCACGGACGGCCGATCGGCATGCTGGCGGGTGTCTATTCCAGCGCGGAGGAGGTCTTCGCCGGCTTCGACAAGCTCACCGAGCTCGGTGTCGGCTACCACAACCCGCACCAGTGGTTCGTGGACTTCGAGCCGGAACGCACGGCCGCCCTCGCGGCAACGACCGATCCACAACGCCTACTGAACCCGGGCAAACTCATTACGCCGAACGTCTCGACGGGAGCAAAGGTTTCATGAGGGCCGGTACCCGCGACCTGGTCAACCTGTCGGGGCCGGCTGCCGCTGCGGCTCTCACCGCCGACTCGATCCTGGTGCTGCCGACCGGCGCGATCGAACACCACGGCCCACACCTGCCGCTCTCCACTGACTTTCTGATGGCCGACCTTCTCGCACGCGCGGTGGTCGAGTCCGCTGCATCCACCGGGCAGGATGCCTGGCTGCTCCCGCCGCTCGCGTACACCAAGTCCGACGAGCACCACTGGGCCCCCGGCACGGTGTGGCTCACCTGGGACACCCTCATGCAGACGGTCGTGGACATCGGGCGCTCAGTCGCAGCAACCCCCGCCAAGACCCTCGTCTTCTACAACGGGCACGGCGGAAACATCGCACTGCTGCAGGTGGCGCTCCGCGAGCTGCGCCGACGTTTCGGGCTGCGCACCTTCCTGATGGGCACCGGCATCACGGCGGGAGACGGCGTGGACGGCCCGGATGAGCGCGGCTTCGGCATCCACGGCGGCCACGGCGAGACATCCCTCATCCTTCACCTTCGCCCCGACCTGGTCGATATGACCCTGGCCGACCGCTGGGTGCCCGATCACATGGCGAATCTGGAATACATCAAGTTCAACGGTGGCCCGGTGAGCTTCGGCTGGTTGTCCAACGACTTCGGGCCGTCGGGTGTGATCGGGGATGCGACCGGCGCGACCGCGGAGCACGGTCGCACAATCTTCGACCGCGCGGTGGCGAACGGCGTTGCCTCTCTCACCGAGATCGCCGGATTCCGGCACGAACCGTGAGCGAGCCGAGCAACCCCTGGCAGGTGGTCGAGGAGTGGCTGCCCGGCAACGACCACCCGGAACGTCCGCAGATGACCCTCTCGACCGTGAGCATCACCGGAGAGCCGGATGCCCGCACCATGCTGCTCAGCGAGTACGACTCTCAGGGGTTCTACTTCCACACCGACGCACTCTCGAGAAAGGCCGCGGCGATGGTGGCCAATCCGGCCGTGGCGCTCACCTTCCTCTGGCCCGGATTCACGAAGCAACTCGTGGTGCAGGGCCGCGCCGAAGTCGCTCCCGCCGAGGAGATCACTGCAGCGTACGGTGCCCGTTCCCCTTTTCTTCAGCAGCTGGCCTGGCAGAACACCTTCGAGTTTGCGCAATACCCGGATGATGAGCGCCGCGACCGCTGGGCGGCCTTCACCGCAGAGCACTCCGACGGGGCCTCCCCGCCGGTTTTCGTCCAGCCGGAGACCTGGATCGGCTTCCTCGTGCGCCCCACCCGCCTGACTTTCTGGGCCAGCGGTTCGGACGCCCCGAGCCGCCGCGTCGAATATCGTGCCAGCTCGGGCGGCTGGACGGTGGCCTACCTTCCGGGGTGAGACCTCTGTCCGAATGAGAGAATCGTGGCATGTCTGCTACCCGCCTCTCCGAAGACGGCATCAGTTTTGTGACCGAGCGTCACCTCGCCACCCTCTCGACCCTCTCCGCAAACGGGTCAATCCACGCGGTGCCGGTCGGGTTCACGCTGCACGATGGCACGGCCTTCGTCATTACGACGCGGTCGTCCCAGAAGGTGCTCAATGCTCGCCGCTCGGGTCATGCCACGATCTGCCAGGTGGAGGGCGCGGGCTGGATCACCCTCGTCGGGCACGCGGAGGTTCGTGACGACCCGGAGAGCATCGCCCTCGCGGTGACCCGGTATGCCGCGCGCTACCGCCAGCCGCGGGTGAATCCGGAGCGGGTCGCGATTGCGGTGCGGGTGGAGCGGATTCTCGGATCCGCAAGTTTCATCGAACGATAGCGAGTCGGGCTCCCTCAGGCCAAACTGGTCGCCAAGAGGTATCCATGAGCAGAGTCACCATCGACATCACGATCTCGCTCGACGGATTCGTCGCGGGGCCCAACCAGAGCGTCGAGAATCCGATCGGCGAGAACGGAGACCGGCTTCATCGCTGGATGTTCGAAGCCGCCGCCAAAAACGCTTCAGAGCTCGAGGCGATCACCTCGTCCGGCGCCTACATCATGGGCCGTAATATGTTCGGGCCAATCCGAGACGAGTGGGCGCTCGGCGACGACGGCAAGATCGAGTGGAACGGATGGTGGGGACCCGATCCCCCGTACCATGCGCCCGTGTTCGTACTCACGAATCATCCGCGCGCGCCGTTGGTCATGAGGGGAGGCACGACCTTCACTTTCGTGACGGAAGGCATCACTTCAGCCCTCGCCCACGCAATCGCCTCCAGCCCGGATGGCACCGTGAGCATCGCCGGCGGTGCCAGCACCGCGCGCCAATACCTTCAGGCCGGACTGGTCGACGCTCTGCGTTTACATCTCGCTCCGGTACTGCTGGGAACCGGCGAGCGACTATTCGACGGCCTCAACGCACTGAATCTCGAGCCTCTGGAGGCACGCGCGACCGCGCTCGTGACCCATCTGGCCTACCGCGTCATTCCCTGACCGGCTTCGTCGCCAGCAGGATCGTGTCGATCGCTACCCCGCCGTCTGCCGTGGTGCGGTCGTAGCGACGGCATTCGACGATATCGAGACCGGCCGCGGCCGAACGCACCACCTCGAGGTCGTGAAGCATGGCCGCGTCCTTCGGCCCACCGACACCGTGCTCGAGGTTCTCGCTGTCGTGGCCGATCAGAGCGAGGGTGCCGCCTGCTGCGAGGGACGCGATCGCGTTCGAGATCGCTGAGCTGAGCTCTGCTGCGGGCAGTTGGAGGTAGGCGATGACCACGAGATCGACGGGCGTAGGGGAGACCCAGCTGGTGGCATCCGCCGTCACCCAGCCGAGCTCGAGGCCCGCCCCTGCAGCGCGGGTCCGACCGATCGAAAGCCCTGTCGCGGAGAAGTCGACGGCGGTGACCCTCCAGCCGCGGGAGGCGAGCCAGACCGCGTTGCGCCCCTCGCCCGCCGCTAGGTCGATAGCGGTACCGGGCGGCAGCGTGCCCGTGACCTGCGCGATCCAGGCGTTCGGTTCGCTCGACCAGACCGCCATTCCCTCTGCGGCGGCTTTCGCGTAACGGTCATCCCAGAAGGCATTGCTCATGAGGTACCCAATTCGTCGGAGATGCGGGCGAGTGCTTCGGAAAACCAGGCCTCCCGGCCCGGAGCGGCGCCGCCGGACAGGTTGATGCCGCGAACGCCGTGGATCTGCAGCATCTCGCGCCCGAGTTCGACCGCGGCGGAAATACCTTCGGTGAAAGGATCGCGCGCGGCGAGGATGCGGTCGAGGTAGCCCTCGGGAAGCACCAGTGCCGTGAAGGTACGCAGCAGCGCCGCACTCTCGTGATCGATCACGATTGGCACGCACGCGATGAACATCATCGCGGCACCGAGCTGTTGGGCGGCATCGAGCTGTTGGGCGGCATCGATGAAATCGGCGACGGGCCCCGCGCCACCGGCGTGATTGACGAAACAGACTTCCGCGCCGGCACGCATCTTCTCGAGAAGTCGGGCCGGTCTGCGCTCGACCGGGGGCGTGGCCGGAGATTCTCCGACCGACACGAGGTGGCCGGCGGAGTGGGCCAGCGCAGCCGTCTCGGTGGAGTCGAGGTCGAAGACGGGCGCGGCATCCGGTCTGCCGCCGGTGTCAGTGTGGTCACCGGTGACGCAATGCACGCCGGCAACCCCCACGTGAGCGAGGCCGGCAAGTTCGCCCTCTAGCGCGACCCGGTTGCGGTCGCGGCAGTTCACTCCGGCCCAGGCAGCAAGGCCCGCGGACTGGATCAGGTGCGCGCGATAGCTCGGTGGAAACTGCAGGCGGGCTGCCCCCGCGTCTCCGGCGAGCACGGCATCCACGCGACCGGAGAGGATGCCGGCGCACTCGGCGATCGAGGCGGCGTCGAGAGCACGGGCCGGGAAGTCGGCAACGAGGACCGGCCGGATGGCCAGGAGTGCGCGCATCCGCATCGCTCCGGCGGATGCAACGGGCTCGGGCACCGGATCCACCGCGCGCGGCTCTACCGACCGCTCGATGCCGTGCCAGCGCACCGTCGGCAAATCAAGGAATACACACCGTGCCGGAGACACCTCGCAGCTGCCATCGAGCTCGACCCCGCCGCAGGGGCCGTACTCCATGTGCTTGGGGCACTCCGCCAGCAACGCGATCGTCATCACCTCATTATTCCGGTGCATCCTTCGGAATGATGAAAGCTTCTGGCTTATCAGGGAAGCGGCGGATGACCGCACGGTCCGAGTAGGGGGTTACCTATACAACAGCGCCTTGAACGTCACGAAGCCGCACGTCGCATCTATCCGCGGGCTCAAGCGTTGATGACCCGGTCTCAGATAGCTCACACGTGCAAGGAGCCGACGGTAAACCACTCAAGGTCTAAATCTTGCCTTCCTGCTCGCCGGTCCCTGATTCCGGCGGTACACACCCAGCGGGTCTGCTGCACGGTCAGGTGACGTTTGATCTGGCTTGCCTGGGACGGTGGCTTGGAAGGATGTCCGCAAGACTGACCCCTTGCCCACACTCCCCCGGAAGCTGGCGGTTTTGACCTGTGAAGCGCAAAATTTTCTGGCTCGGGATTCGCGCTGCAGGGTGGAACCGGCGACATCCACCGATCGGTTGACGGTGGTCTAACCGGTTCGGCGTCGCGGATCTCGCGGATTCGAAGCACGCTGGTGTCATGACACAGACCCAGCCACACGTCAGCGTTCGTGACCTCAGGAAACGCTACGGGACGTTCAGCGCCATTGAAAGCGTGAGCTTCGACATCCAGCAGGGCGAGACGTTCGCGCTGCTCGGTCCGAACGGAGCCGGTAAGAGCAGCACCATCGAGATCCTCGAGGGCTATCGCGACCGCTCCGGCGGCGACGTTACCGTGCTCGGCGTCGATCCTCAGCACGGCAAACGGGCCTGGCGGGAGCGCATCGGTATCGTGCTGCAAGGCTCCGGCGAGAGCGGTTCAGCCACCGTGCGCGAGCAACTCGCGCACTTCGCCGGCTTTTATCCAAACCCGCGTGACGTCGATGAGGTGATTGACGCCGTCGGGCTCACGGACAAGGCCACGACGAGAATCCGCAGCCTCTCCGGCGGTCAACGTCGTCGAGTGGATGTCGGGCTCGGCGTCATCGGTCGTCCAGAGCTGCTGTTTCTCGACGAGCCGACCACCGGCTTCGACCCGGAAGCACGGCTCGAGTTCTGGGAGCTGGTATGCGAACTGAAGCGGGAGGGCACCACGATCCTGCTCACCACCCACAACCTCGAAGAGGCCGCGCGATTG
Source organism: Glaciihabitans sp. GrIS 2.15 (assembly GCF_035984695.1). NCBI lineage: Bacteria > Bacillati > Actinomycetota > Actinomycetes > Micrococcales > Microbacteriaceae > Glaciihabitans > Glaciihabitans sp. GrIS 2.15. The sequence continues at coordinate 3,162 of NZ_JAXCHU010000020.1, read as the reverse complement.
AGCGATCGCGCCGGCATCATCGCCGCCGGCCGACTCATCGACATCGGTCGGGTCGATGAGATTGGAGGAAAGGATGCCCGCATCCCCGTCGTGCGCTGGCACGACCAGAACGGAACGCATGAGGAGCGGACGACGCAGCCCACCGCGCTCGTCGCGCGCCTCCACGCTGAAACGGGCACGGAACTCGCCGGACTCCAGATCATTCGCCCAAGCCTTGAGGATATCTACCTCGGCCTCGTCGGTACTCACCAGATGAACATGACACCACTCGAGAGGGAACTCGTATGAGCGCCATCGCCCCGAGCGCCACACCTCGGCGCACCGCACCGAACACCGTCGCTCTCGGCTTGAGTCGCGTTCGCTACGAGGTGCGCAGCTACTTTCGGCAAGGAGACACGGTTTTCTTTACCTTCCTCTTTCCCTTGCTGATGCTCACGATATTCTCAGTCGCCTTCAGTAAGACGACCTTTGGGCAGAATACCGACGGCACGGGCGGGGTGAGCTCTGCCACGTTCTACCTCCCGGCGATGCTCTCTGCCGGGATCCTGCTCAGCGGTCTGCAGAACATGTCCATCGACATCGCGACAGAGAAAAGCGACGGAACACTCAAGCGCCTCGGCGGATCGCCGCTACCAGTGCTCAGCTACTTCATCGGCAAGATCGGGCAGGTTTTTCTGACCGGGCTGTTGCAGGCACTCGTGCTGATTCTTGTCGCACACTTCGTCTTTCAAGTGACGCTCCCGACAGATCCTGCCCGATGGGTCACGTTCACCTGGGTGTTCGTACTCGGCGTCACCACCTGCGCCATCCTCGGCATCGCGTTGAGCGGACTCCCACGAAGCGGCAAGAGCGCGACGAGCGTGATCATCCCGATCACCCTCGTGTTGCAGTTTATTTCCGGCGTCTACCTCTCATTCACCGGACTTCCCGTGTGGCTGCAGAACATCGCTGCGATCTTCCCTCTCAAGTGGCTCGCGCAGGCGATGCGCTCCGTGTTTCTGCCCGAGAGCTTCCAGTCGATCGAGCAGAATGGCAGCTGGGACCTCGGCGGCGTGCTGGTCGTGATGCTGCTCTGGCTGGTCATCGGAGTGGTTGCCGCGCGCTTCGCGTTCCGCTGGATCCGTAAAAACGCGTGACCCGCCTATCGCACCGCCGGCGAGGGTTCGACTGACCTCCGCATGAAATCTGGGAAGATGAGCCCATGACAGGCAACCGCTGGTGGCACGTGCTGTTCGGCGCGACCATGCTGCTGCTTGTAGGTATCGCGTGCGCGACCGGTGCGCATCACCCCGGATCATTCTGGCCGGCCATCTGCTGCGTGCTAGCGCTAGTGGTGGTCTACGCAACACTTGGCACGCTCGCCCTCGAGCAACGGTCCCGAGCCATACTGCCATTCGTCGCGCTCATGATCGTCTTCTCCGGCGCAGCGATCGCGTTTCAGCCGCGCCTCGCGTTCGTGCAGGCGATCGTGTTTCCACTTCTCTGGCGAACCGTGAAGCGGGTGCGCGACGCCGTGCTTTCGAACATCGCGCTTGGGCTCGCCGTGAGCATCGGTTTTCTCGTTTCTCTCGGTACGGGCCGCGACAATGTTGCTCAGACCGTGATCATCGAGGGTATCTCGGTCGCGGGAAGCATTGCCCTCGGTGTGTGGATGAGTCGCATCGCCGACCTGAGCGCCGAGCGCAAGTTGCTCTTTGACAATCTCGCCGCGGCGCAGGAACAGCTCGCCGCTCTTCACCGCGAGTCCGGAGTCACAAGCGAACGCGAACGACTGGCCCGCGACATCCATGACACCATCGCGCAGTCGCTCACCGGGCTCGTGCTGCTCACCCAGCGTGCGCAACGAGAACTTGTCACGGGAGACCTCGACGCACTCAGCCGGCAGCTGACCGTGCTCGAGGACACAACCCGCGAGACGCTCGTCGAGACACGCTCGCTTGTGATGGCTGGCGCGCCAGTAGAACTCGGTGGTGGCATCGCTGCCGCTCTTGAGCGTCTGGCCGTGCGCTTCACCCGCGAGGCAGGGGTGGCGGTGACCGTGCACGCAGATCATCCAACGAGACTCGAGCGAGAAGGGGAGGTCGTCCTGCTCCGCTGCGCACAGGAGGCGCTGGCGAATGTGCGGAAGCACGCCGGCGCGCTGAACGCTCAGTTGGCGCTTGCGACAGTGGACGGCGGAGTGCGCCTGACCATCCGTGACGACGGCGGAGGGTTCGCGGGCCCGCCGCCGGAGAAAGGCTTCGGTATCAGCGGCATGCGTGACCGGCTCGCGCTCGTCGACGGCACACTGTCTGTGCAGAGTGACCCCGGCAAGGGCACGACCCTGATCGTGACGCTTCCGGTGCAGGTGCGCGCGTGACAGGGCCGAGCCCGACCGGCCCCCTCATCCGCGTCATCGTCGCGGACGACCACCCAATAGTCCGGAGCGGGATTGTTGCGCTCCTCGAGACTGCAAACGATGTTGTCGTCATCGGTGTGGCGGCCGATGGTGGGCAGGCGGTCGAACTCGCGCTCGACCTCAGGCCAGATCTCGTTCTCATGGACCTTCGGATGCCCGTGCTGAATGGCGATGAGGCCACGGCGCGCATCCGCGCTGCGGCGCCGAGTGTACGCGTGCTCGTGCTAACCACCTACGAGACGGACGAAAGCATCCTCCGGGCGATCGAAGCCGGTGCGAGCGGTTATCTTCTCAAGGCGGCACCGGCCGATGAGATCCTCGCGGGCATCCGATCGGTCGCCAGAGGCGAGGTCGCCCTCGCGCCCGCGATAGCCGCGATCCTAGTCAAGCGGATCGCCCAGCCACCATCAGTAGTACTCACCGATCGGGAGAGGCAGGTGCTATCTCTTGTGTCGCGAGGCAACAGCAACGGATCGATTGCGAAGGCACTGTTCCTCAGCGAGGCGACCGTGAAAACCCATCTAGTGCACGTATTCAGCAAGCTCGGAGTCACCGATCGTACCCGCGCGGTGACGCTCGCGATGGAACTCGGACTTCTACCGAGGTGACCCAGCTCGCGTACCGGGCTAATCGGCTTCAACGCAACAATCCCTGCACGGCCGTATGAGCCTAAGCCTGAATCCACCGATGTTGATTGGTAGTGTTCGGCGGTTTAAACAGAGAACGCCTTCCGGATCAGGAAAAATAGAACTTACTTAGGGATC
>NZ_JAXCHU010000019.1:0-42778 GCF_035984695.1 Glaciihabitans sp. GrIS 2.15 | reverse complement strand
GCACCCGGTAGTCGCGCAACGAGTTGACGAGTGAGAGTGGATTTCCCGGAACCGCCGTATCCGGATACTCCAACCACAATCGGTCGCGCGGCTTCTTGACGTCGCGTCTCGATCCGCTGAATTAGTTCGGGTAGCTCCACCGCTCGATCGTACAAGGCCATATCGCATGGACAGACAAGCAGGCGAGTTAGCCCGTACCCATAAGCCGGACGCCCAATGCGACAAATCTGGTTTCAATTCGCCTGAGAACCGAGCGTGCCGACGCTGTGTCACAGGGGAACGAGAAGCGGGACAGATCTGCAGCGAATCCACGCGCCGACGACGCGTGCCGGTGCTGCGTCGCAGGGGCCCCTTCAGCGGGCGGTCACGCGCACGTGAGCTGGTACAGCACCGAGGACATAGACGGCGTGGCGGCGGTTAGCCTCGATGGATGTCCTATTCCGTTGAGATTTCAGACGACGTAAGTCTCCGATTGCTCACTGAGCGAGACGTCGCAGTGGTTCTCGATGCCTATCTCCGAAACCGCGAACATCTTGCTCCTTGGGATCCCGCCCGTTCGGCGTCCTTCTTCACTTCAGTCGAACAGGCCGCGATCCTCACGGGCCAGATTGAACAGCTGAACGCCGGATCCGGCGTTCCATTCGTCATCGTCAAAAGCGACACGATCATCGGTCGAATCACTCTCACAAGCATCGTTCGCGGGCCATTCCTCAGCGCCAACGTCGGGTACTGGGTTGACAAAGAACACGTCGGACAGGGCCTCGCCTCCGCAGCCTTGGAAAACGTCATCAATTACTGCATTAAGGATCTCGGCCTTCACCGCCTTCAGGCGAGCACACTGCTGCATAACCTCGGTTCCCAAAAGGTCCTCCGCAAAGCGGGATTCGAGCCCATCGGTATTGCCCAAAAATATCTCAAGATTGCCGGTACCTGGCAGGACCACTTGCTCTTTCAACGCATCTTGAGTGAATAGGGTTTCCCGAGCAAACGCCGATGGCCGGACCTTCAACGGGGCCAGCCCTGCTGAGAGAATTGCTACATGAGCGCTGAGATGGACGCGGAGTTGGACGCGGTTTTGATTGGCGGGCGAGAAACGCGTCCGATCGTGATTGTAGATTATGACAACGGATGGCCGGATCGATTCGAAGAACTGGCTCTCCAGGTCAAGAATGCACTGGGCAACGGGGCGCTCTCGGTCGAACACATCGGCTCAACGGCGGTTCCGGGGCTCGCCGCAAAACCGATCGTTGACATGCTGCTCGTCGTCCACGATGTGACAGACGAAGACGCGTACGTCACACCGCTTGAGCAAGAGGGCTTTGTCCTCCGAGTCAGAGAACCACGGCATCGGATGCTCCGAACGACCGAGAAAGACGTTCACATTCATGTCTTCGAGCCCGAGTCTCAGGAAATTAAGGACTACCGCGATCTGCGCGACTGGCTGCGGATCAACGAGGCCGACCGTGATCTCTACGCGTCAACCAAGAAAAAGCTGGCGCAACAGCGGTGGAGCGACATGAACTACTACGCAGACGCCAAGAGCTCGGTCGTCCAACAGATCCTGGGTCGCGCGCACGATTGGCGCGCGACCAGCAGCGACTGAGAAGATTGCCAGCCCGCCCCGCCCCGGCGCCGCGGAGCATTGTCATGCGACCGTATGCCGGACCATCAGCAGGCTACTTTTTCCGCTATCGCTGCAGCCCGCCGGAGACCACGTTTCGACCCAATCGGCCGCCCGTAAGCCGAACCCACAGCGGGCGGCTTAGCCACCCGAAACTGGTCTCACAGCGACCGCGCCCGGAATAAGCACACGCGAGAGAATAGGTGACGGGTCGATGACGGCTGACTGGCGGTTCAATGGCGTCGCCCTGACGTGGTGCTGACGTAAAGGGGCGAGAGAGGCTGAAACCTATGAACCAGACACGAATCCTTGAACTCCGACAGGCGCAGGGCTGGACGCAAGAACGGCTGGCAACGGCCAGCGGCGTCGGGCTGCGAACCGTCCAACGGCTTGAAGCGGGCCAAGACGCCAGCCTGGAAACCTTGAGCCTCGTCGCCGAGGCCCTGCAGGTTCCAGTTCGGGACCTTTTCACCACGATCGACAACGCAGCGCTGAGTAGTCGCGTTGATTCACTACAGGGTCGCGCGGACGATCAGCAGGCTGCACGCGACCGGATCACTGGTGCGTGGCGATGGCTTTTCATCGGTATCGGCGTCGTCGCGACCCTGCTCAGCTTCACCTTTTCACACGGGCCGGTGTTGTTCTTTGCATACTGGGTCGGCGGCTACGTCATTCTGACTGCGATCCGCACGCTTTATCTAGAACCGCATCTGGACGAGAGGTACCCACTGTCGCGACGCAAAGAGTCCCGTCGCGTGCAACGGAAACAACTCCGGAGTACCGGATCGCCCGTCCAGACTGAGACGGTCACCGACGCCGATCAGTGAGCACCTCGGGCACCCACCCACCGGCCTTCCCTTGCTGGCTGAGATCGCGACAATCACGCACGTAGACCGCAACGATGACTGACACAGGGAATCAATGGCCCCTACCCGCCTGCCTGTAAGCCAATTATCAATGAAACAGCGATGAGAGCGCTGACGACGCCAGCAAAGCGAAGCCATAGCGCGGAGTTTGTTAGAGCGACGGTTGTGGTCCCGAGGAGGGTGGCGATCGTGGTCAATGGCGCGGTCACAGCTTCCCCGTACCGGAGACTCCCGTTCGGGTCGAACTGTGTGAGCGCCACCCACGCCAAGATGGACTAACGGACACATTCCGTTGGCACTCCAGTGTCATGCTTTGGGTAATGTCTGATAGTGCTCATCGCAGAAGTGCGCCGATGGTGGAATCGAGGCGGTCGCGAATCGTGGTTTCCGGTTCGGGCATGTAAAGCAGTTGCGCGGCGAGCCCCTGCGCGAGGGCGAGGACCGCCCATGCGGTGGTGGCGGGGTCCACGTGTTGAGGCACTTCGTTTTCAGCGCGCGCACGAGCGATAAGCGACGCTAACAGCCCCCGTACATGGGTATCGCTCTCGGCGATCGCTGCGGCGGTCCCTGGATCTGTCAATGCGCGTTGGGCGAAGGCGTCCCCTTGCCGCTGAGCGGCGATGCGTGGCTCGTCAAGCGGAAGGATGCCGAGCAATAACGCGACGAGCCACGAGCGCAGCGCTGGTCGGCCGGGTTGACCTGGCGGAAGTGGCGCCGCGGTCCGCCGAAGCTGCGCAAACGCGGCCGCCAGCATGCGCTCTTTCGAAGGGAAAGCTTTTTGCACGGCACCTAGCGAGCACCCGGCTGCCGCGGCAACCGCGCGAAACGACAGACCGGGTAGGCCGTCGCGGGCAATAAGCCGCAACGCGAAATCGGCAAGCTCAGCTTGACGACGGGTCAGTTCCACACCTATCAGGATAAATCGATCAGGACAGCTGCGCTTCCGTTTCTGACTGCAACGCCCATCCCCTTGCTGTCCCACGACGCCACAGCACCACGGCATATGTCAGGATCACGGCGCAAACGATCCCGACTCCTATCATTGCTATGCCTGTCGTGGAGTTCCCGCCGATGTAGTTAGTGAAGTCCCACGCCGCATGCCAAGCGATTGCCGGCCACAGACTGCCCGTCAGCACAACCAACTCCGCGGCGACAAACCCAAACAGCACAGCGAACACCAATTGCAGAACCGCCGCCCCTGTGCTTTCCCCACCGAAGATATTTGCGAGATGGAGCACACCGAAGAGAATTGAGCTGCCGATGATGGCACCGCGTGCGCCTTTCGACTGCAGGACAGTGAGGACGATCCCGCGAAACCAAATTTCCTCGTTGAGCGCGACTGCGATAGCAAGCACTCCATAGGCTGCTATCACCGAAGGCGGCACGTGGATACCCTGTGTTGCGATCACGATCAGCACCGTGACGGGGAGTGGCAAGAACCACCACAGTGATCGCACACCGATCGGAACCCGGAATCCGTACTCACGAATGCTGGGCGGCGACTTCCACATGATCACCAACCCAATTGCCGCTCCCAAGCCAGCGCCCGCAGCAATAGTGAGGGCCGACGTCGCGGCATCCGTCCCGTTGATCTGAGATACTGCGGATCCGGCGGCTGTGAGGATGACAGGGATAAACGCGAAGGCGATAGCCGACAGCCACCGGAATCGAACCGTCCACTGCGCGATTTTTGGGGAATCGCCGGATACAGGTGCTGTGCTCATGTCGACCTCTCGTGGAATACAGATGTATTCGCCTCTCCACGAGAATACATGCGTATTCTCACCGGCGTCGAGAAGCCATGAACGAATCACCACGACCCCGCAAGCAGGCCAGCATCGTGGCCTTGCCCTGGGATGCGCGCTATCCAATAGGGGGACGATCAACGGACGCGATTTCGTACCCTCGCGAAAGCACTCCCAAGAGCACTTTCCACCCGGGTCGCCCGCCCGTAAGCCGAACCTCATACGAGACACCACGGAGGTAACTCCGAGCCTTTGGCTTTGCGGTTTCAGTGACGTGACCGGACCTCTTCTACGTCCGACCAGTTTGGGTCGCATGTCGAACTGTCGAAGCGTTCACCTCTCAGCAATGGCCTTGACCCTACGTCCACCAACTGGGAGCAGGGCCAATGCAGGGCCGGGCCGATTGTCGTGGATGATGAGGATATGCCCACCCTTGCCGCGCAACTGTCAGGACCGAACACATGATCGGCAACCGAAACCCGCATGCCTGCCGCACCGCAGTGTCAGCGCTTGCCGCGGTGGTCGCGCTCGGGTTGGCGTTGATGCCATCCCTGTCTGCATCGGCGGAGACGGCGGGCTCGAACTGGTGGCGAGGCTGGTACGACGTGGCGGGCGCGCAAGCGGCCGGGTGGACCGGTGCCGGGATCAAGATTGCTGTCATCGACGGGCAGATCAACTCCTCGCTGCCGGTGTTCCAGGGTGCGAACCTGAAGATCTACCCGACGTCGTTCTGCAACAACATCTCGCCCGCAGACACCACCACCGCCAACAGAGGTTCGGTTCACGGGTCAGATGTGACTGCCTTATTGGTGGGTAATGGCACAGGTACCGGCTCAGTGGCCGGCATCGCTTCGACGGCAATCGTCTCCTTTTACGCCTGGAGTAACTCCGTCGGCACCCAAGACGGGTGTCTTACCACTCAGAGCGACGGGCTCACGTTCACGCCACTTGGCCGAGCGATACTCAAAGCCATAGGGGATGGAAATCGAATCATCTCTATTTCTTTAGCATTCCCGTCGAGCACCGATGGCGATCGTCGTGCCGTCGCGGAGGCGGTATCGAAGGGGGTGGTCGTCGTTGCAGCGCAGCCCAACACCGCGGACGAGGCCGCGCAAAGGTTTCCGGCAGATACGAACGGTGTGGTGGGGATCAACGCGTTCGATGACCAAGGCAACCTGCAAGCCCGTGACGGAAAGACCACGGCGTACTCGACCACCACGGTGGTAGCTGCGGGAGACCGGTTCCCCACCCAAGCGTCAGCTGACAACGTGTGGGGGGATAACGGTAATTCTGTTACCGGTTCGTCGTTGGCGACACCGCTGATGGCGGGGATGTTGGCTTTGACGTTGCAGAAGTACCCGACGGCGACAGGGAACCAGTTAATCCAGTCGTTGATTTTGAACACCTCGGCGAAGGACCACCCGTTGAGCTTCGATTCCGCCGGCTACGGCTACGGCCCGGCATCGCTGTCGCATCTGTTGCGAGTGGATCCAACCCAGTATCCGGATACGAATCCGCTGTTGAACAAACCGAACGGATTGGGGGTGCCCACGGCGGCGGAGTTCGCGACCGCAGCCAACGGTTCGTCCCCGAAGGCGTCCGCTCCCCCCTCTGCTGCTGCTGCACCGTCACCGGGGAAGGCGTCCGGGTCGATTATGCCGGGACTGTTGACCGGGGTCATTGTTGTAGTGGTGTTGCTGCTGGTGTTGGCGGGCCTTGCTGTGGTGCTGATGCGGTCGTTACGTCGCAAGGCGGTGGCGTCGACGCCAGCGAGTGTCAGGCCGGATGGGACGATATCAGATGCTACCGGGCCGGTTACAGGCGATCGAGGCCACTGATCCCAGGAGAGTGCCCGCAAGCCAGACCTCCTGCGGCACTAGGTCTGGGTCGATAACGGCACACTATGGTCATGCAAATTCGCGATCTAACTTCGGCAAACATCGGGGCAGCGACGTCACTGTGGTTCAAAGCAGGGTTGACCCGCCCGTGGAATCCGCCGGAACTTGACCTGCAGCGTGCACTCGATGGCGTCACATCGACCGTGCTGGGGGCTTTCGACAATGACCAATTGATCGGGACCGTGATGGTCGGCCACGACGGGCACCGCGGCTGGGTGTATTACCTGGCCGTTGAGGAGGACCGGCGCGGGACCGGCCTAGGAAGACAAATGATGTCGGCTGCGGAAAACTGGCTGCGCGAGCACGGCGCGGTGAAAGTTCAGCTCATGGTTCGCCCGACGAATGAAGCAGTACTCGGTTTCTATGAGCGCCTCGGCTACGAAGACGCGAACGTTCAGGTTCGGTCGAAGCGACTGACCTAATTCATGAAGTCCCGATTTTGACGTGCCGATGTCCCGTAGGGGCGACGATGTGCGGACGCGAAATTCGGTCCTCGAGGAGTGGCCAATTGTCGGAGTTCGCGGCTTCGGACGGGTGCCCGGATCGGGGCCGCTTACGGGCGTACTCTTGTATTCCCCACCGGTCGACGAGCACGGTTGCGGTTATGAATGAATTCCTGATCGGATACGCACGCGTATCCACGAACGAGCAAGATCTCACCGCCCAACAAAACGCCCTGGAAGCCCTCGGCGTTCGATCGAACCTGATCTACACCGACCACGGACTCACCGGCACCAACCGAGCACGACCAGGCTTGAGAGAAGCCCTGGCCGCGTGCCGGAACGGCGACACCCTCGTGGTTGCCAAACTTGACCGACTGGCTCGCTCCCTCCGGGATGCGAAAGACATCATCGACGAGCTCACCGTCAAGGGCGTCAAACTCAGCATCGGCGGATCCGTCCACGATCCGACCGACCCGGTCGGGCGCCTGCTATTCAATGTCCTGGCGATGGTGGCAGAGTTCGAATCCGACCTCATCCGCGCCAGAACGCGAGAGGGAATGCAAGTGGCCAAAGCGAAAGGCCACCTCCGCGGCAAGCAACCGAAGCAGTCGACAACCCAGCAACGCCACCTAATGGAGGTCCACCTCGCGGGCACGCATTCCACCTCCGAACTCGCGGAGTTGTTTAACGTCGCCCGCTCCACCGTCTACCGCACCGTCCAACGACAATCAGTCGACCGCTGAACAACACTCGCAGGCTCCCGTTGCCGAGCAAACAACCCTGCAACGGGACAGCCAGAACTGCAGATCCAGCAGCCACGCAATCCGACGGTCGAGCAGGCCGCGTGGCGTCTTACTGGTGCCGGCAGTCTGGCATGAGTCTGAAAGGATGATTAAAAGCAAAACCCCGGCCGTGTGATCGGCCCTCTAAAGAGGACTACAGGGACGGTTCCGGGGTGTTCTCTAACAGGATACGGGAGGATTGTGGAGATGGTCAACTCGCAGGCGTGGACCTTCTTCGAGCTCCACTTCGGCTCTCCTAGACTCCGTCATTATCTCGTTGAAGCTGGCGGTGATGTCGACCGAGCAATGCGGCTATACGAGTGGAACACGGACCTCTCTGCAGCTTTCTGGGAATCACTCGGCCACCTTGAGGTCGCGCTGCGCAACACCATTGACCGACAGATGACTGCAAGACAATTCGCCCGGGGGCGCGCCGGTCACTGGATATACGACGACGCCCGCGAACTTGGCCGAGACCGCGGACGACCACCGCACCGTCACGCTTATCCCTACGTCGATATCAATACCGCGATTAATCGTGTCCGGAAAAACAATATGCCGACCGACCCGGGACAGATCATCTCCGAGATGTCCTTCGGCTTCTGGCACCAAATGGTCTCAAAGTCCCAGATGTTTGTCTGGCCAGATCTCGCCACCGGCTTCCCTCACATGCCGGGTCGACGCCAGGACACTGTGAGCGACCTCGTCGGGTCGCTACGCACACTACGGAACCGCATTGGTCACCACCACCGAATCTGGGCGATCGACGTGACCGCGAAATACGCCGAGATCCACACACTCGCTGGATATATCGATCCAGCGCTTGCCACCTGGATCGACAACAACAGCCGCGTAACGGCCGTCGTCGCACAACGCCCCTAAACACGATAGACATCGTGTCCTGCTTCGGCGACACGTCCGCAACGGGAACCTCAAACGAACGCCGCTGTTGCTGCGATCGTCGGGGCGGTTGTCGTTGCTAGATCCCAGCTTTCGTTAGGGCAACTTACCGGCAACGGTCTCGATCTGCATGCCCTCGTCACCAGTGGGTCGCTCGAATATCTTGGCGAGGTGACGGATGTCCTGGTGCGTGAGTTCATGTGATCCGGGGCTTCTTTTCGCCACCCTTTGAGCTGCACGCTCGAGCGCGGTTTCTAGTGGCATGCCTATGAAGTGCAGCGTCGGCGTGAAACCAGCGTTCAGAGCGTTGTCCCGCCAGGTCGCTCGGCGGCTCCTGCTCCACTGGTTCCAATCGAGCACGACATCGACGCCACAGAGGAGTACTTGCTGGGCCGCACCCCAGATGATGTCCTTGCAAATCTCAGCGCGGGAGCCATAGCCCGCGGAGTCGAAAGACAGGTCCGGATAAAACCGAAGCATCCACTCATCCAAGCTGAATCGAACGGCGGGGAGCACTTTCTCCAAATGCTTCGCGTACGTGGTCTTTCCCATACCGTTATATCCACAGAGCAGATGCACGGTCGGACTTGGGACGCCGACAGTCATGGTACTCATTGTTGCGCGCCGCGCGAGTCCCGGCTGTGTGAGCAAGCACGGTCACACGTTTGAACCCAGTTAGGGCTCATCCCCACTTTCGAGCATTCGCAGGTCCGCCGCAGGGATCCGCAGGCCGCCACCCGCCGTTAGCCGGGACCGCGACCGGGCACTTTCTCGGCCTGAATTCTTGCTTTTCACCAGGAAAAACGCGGCACAAAATCCGGACCGGTTCAGTCTCCCTTCCGTGACCGACGACAAAAGCGAGTCGGGATAACACAAGGCTGCGCCACCACCCCTACCGGGCCCACGGGTTCGAGAACAGAGCCCGAAACCAGCAGCCCCACCCCGCCCGATAGGGGATCAGTCGGCGTGCGCTCTATGACCTCAGGAGCGGGCCCAAGAATCAGGGGCACAAAGTGGTGAACCGCACGAGGGCGTTTTTGCGCGGCACTGTTTGACGCCTCGGGACCATTGAATGACCGTTCATCTACTTTGGTATCGGTCTGAGTGTGCTTACGCTCATCTTCGCCGCGTAATTGGCGATCTCTGGAACTGAACCGCCAGCTGAGCGCTCCAGTACGTTGATGGTGATCGGATTGCCTGCTCGTGTTCCTCGCGGTTGCCACGTTTGGTCTCCGGCCGGACAGGAGCAGGGTGAACCGTCCCTGAGGAGGAGACCATGCTAGACGACTTCGACCCTGTGCTGACACGGATCCGCGATGCAGACCCCGCATCGCGTTTGTCCGTTGATGACGCCACACTCACCCGGCTGCTCGTTGACTCGAAGCGCCCCCGGCCGGCACGGCACCGCAAACTGATCATCGGTATTGGACTCATTGGTGTGCTTGCAGTCGGTGCCGCGGCGCCGGCTGCCGCAGACGTGCTCCGCGCCTTCCTCGCCCAGACCGGCACTTTCGGAAACGCTATCCACTCCGAAGAAGACAACTCGGAGTGGATCGACCTACTCGCCCCTGATGCTCGCGAATACATCGCTTCCATCTACCCCGACGACCTCCCGGTGCCACCGGGAACCGAGGTCGCCACGTTCCGTCTCTTGGTCGCCGACAAGATCATCGCCGCCGCCCACGCGACCTCCGAGCAAGAAGGCGGGGTGGGGATCCAGCAGCAGCGGACTGGGCTGCAGCGGTCGTTTGAACAAACTGCCTATGGGGAGTGGATTCGAACTTGGCTAGTCGCAGACAAAGCGGGTGACGTCGCGACTCGTGGTGCAGCAGCAGCCGCTTTGCAGGATGCCTGCTCTTGGCCGGCGTTCGTGGCGACCGACGGTGGTGGAGTGATCGCCCAGATGCAGACATTCGCCGATGCGGCCGGAGACGTTGACCGTGACGGAGTCCAGGCGGCCGCGCAGTACAACCTCGTCGACGGCGCTGGCGGCTGGGACGGGATCGATCGCAACTGGTGGATCACGGAGCACACGCCGTGACCGCCCTCACGGACCTGTTCGTTGATGAAGCAACAGCGTTCGATGACGCGATCCGTCCGCTCATGAAGCCACTGCTTGCTTACTTCGCCCGACGCATCAGCCCGACCGAAGACGCCGCCGACTGCCTCTCCGAAACCCTTGTCGTATTGTGGCGGCGGCGCGAAGTTCTCCCTGCGAGCGAGGAGGACGTGCGCCGGTGGGCTTACGGCATCGCCAAAGGTGTCCTCGCGAACATGCGCCGAGGACGGATGAGACACCAGGCACTCGCCGGCCGACTGCGCGACGAGGTCTCCGCATCCGTCATTGCACCCGTCGATACCGATGTCGCTGAGGCACTAAACCAGCTAGGTGCAAAGGACCGCGAGCTGGTGGCATTGATTGTGTGGGACGGCTTCGGGGTCGCTGAAGCCGGCGCGATCCTCGGGCTCAAGCCCGACGCCTCTCGGTCCCGTTACTCACGAGCTCGAGCCCGACTCCGGATGACGCTAGGAGACAGACAATGACCACCACGGAGCCGTCGTCAACGATTGGTCAAGAAATTCGTCCCAGTGACATAGACCTTCCTCCAACAGTGGTCATCGACATCACTTCCTGGCTACGCGACTAAGCCCGAGTCGCAGTTCACGGCACGAGAACCGCGTCGACGAGGATATTCGTCGACGCGGTTCCGGGGTGCCCGTCCCTTGGATCAGCCGGCGATGCGGACGCCTTCGGGCGTTGTGTCTGCGATCGAGATCTGCAGGCGTCCGATGCTGTCGCTGTCTTCACACCCGTAGCCCACAATGAGGCCACGAGCCGTGTCGACGTCGATGATTTCGCGGGCGGAGCCTTCGCCGTGGGGGACGTAGGCAATTTTTCTGATGTCTCCGTCGTTCGAATGCTTCCCCGTCGAATGCAGGTGGCGAATCTCTGCCCAATCATCCAATTGGATCACCTTCCATGATGGTTGGTGGCCCTGTTTTCAGTTGGCGTTAACAGCGAGCGTCTCAGACGTTTTTCGAGTCTTTCATGAACGCATCAACGCCGGCGCGCTGATCATCGCGATCACGCGTAAGACCGTGCCGACATAGAGGATCGCTGATCAGGAGTTAGCGGCCGCGACAGACGTTGTTTTAGGATGCGAACGCATTTGCTAGGGACGCTGCCGCAAAATCAACGGTTCCGTTCCGCAAGCCGGACCTTCAGCGCGACTGGGCGAAGGCCAATTTACGCATCGAGCAAGCGTGTCGACGCTGTGTCACTTGGGAAGGGACCGTGCGACGCGCTCTCGGTACAGCGGAGGAAGGCTCTTGGTTTCGCGGAGGAAGAGATGACGCTCGCGTTGGGTTCCGAGTCCGTAAACTGAAGCCGCTAGGGAACCAGTCTCGCCCAGGAGGGTCCAAGGAGAACCTGATGCCCACGTTGATCGAGCCAACCACCGCTTTGTATTCCGCGTGGCTCGATGCTCACCTCGAATGGGGCCCCGGATTACACGAAGACGGCTTCGGCCTCCTCCCATCCGACGTTGTGACCTCTCCTGCTGGCTTCTCAACATGGGTGACACGTCTCCTTTCCGAATCCGGTTCTACCGCAACGAACTATGAGACGGGATACCGCGGCATCTATCGTTGGATCGTCGACCAAGACACAGTGGTCGGAGGCATCGCGCTGAGAACCGGGGATCGCCAACTCATTCAAAAAGCTGGACACATCGGTTACGGCATCCGGCCGTCCGCGCGCGGTCGAGGTCTTGCGACGTGGGCGCTGAGCCAGATCCTCGACGTCGCCCAGGAGCTCTGTATCGATCGCGTGCTCCTCGTCTGTGAGGCAGACAACGGAGCTTCAGCCACGACAATCCAACGCAACGGCGGCGTACCTGAGAGCATCGAAGACCCAGAAGGGCCGTTGCGACGCTACTGGATTGCGATCAGATAGTTTTCGCCAGCCGGACGGCAAGCGGCGACAGATCTGGGGCCACACGACCCAACCGTCGAACATGCCAATGTTGTGTCACAAGGGAACCCCCACGCCATAGAATCTGTTAATTGGGCCGCGAACTGCGGAGCGCATCGACATTGTGTCAGTGCGGGATGACAAGTGCAGCAGATCTGAGGCCACACGACCCAACCGCCGATGGTGGTGGGGATGTGTCACAGGGGCGAACCTCCCGCGGTCACGTCCCGCGGATTTTTGCGGGCAGGCAGCCGCCGGGCAGTAGGCGAGCGCTCCCCCTCTCTCTGTGAGTTTTAGGGTGAGCCCTCGCCTCGCCCTGACGACTATTTGAGAGCCGCGAGGATCGCCTTACGGTCTGCCCTGGCCTGCTTGAGGTCGTTCTTCGCGGTCTTCACCGAAGCGCGGGCCGACTTCACCACTGTTTTGTTCGAGTTGTAGTCGGTAGGCGTGATCGCCAAAACTTTTGCCGAGGCGCCACTGAGTTCGGTGTTTGCTGCCGCGATCTGCTTCGTCATGTCGGCAAGGTCGGACTGGAGAACTTCCGTCGACTTGGCTGCGTCCTTCCCCGCGAGCATGGCGCCGAGCTTCGTCTGTGAGGCTGTCAGCTTCGGGATCTCAATCGACGTTGCGCGGTCGATTTCAGCGACGATGTGCGCCTGCGGGATGGCCACGCCGAAAACGCGGTACGTCGTGAAGATGGTCTTCAGGTCTGCTGATGCCGCAACCACCGTCGTATCGGCAGCGATCTTCGCCTCGATGGCCTTCATTCCAGCCAAGTCGGCGTTGAGGCGGTCCACAAGAGTCGCTTTGTCGGATGCGCTGATGCCCTTCGCGATATCGAGCTTCGCGATCGCGGCGCTCAGCGCCGTTTCTCGCTTGTCCGTGGCCGTCTTGGCGGCGGTCTGGACAGATTCCAGAGTGCGCGTCGTCTTGGCTGAGGGGTTTGAATTTGAGGTGCTCGCGAACGCCGGCGCGCCGGCGCCGACGACAAGGGCTGCCGCCGCGATGGTGCCAACGACTGAGGTGATAACAATGCGGTTCATTGTGCTGCTTTCCGTGGTCGATTATGAGTGCCGGACTCGTACTCCGACTTGTTCAGAATGCGCGACGTGTGTTTGGCCCTCGTCAACGGATTGTTCGAGCTAAGTAAGCGATGGTGTCGCTCATTTACGCGACTGGCTCATTTTCGAAACGACCCTGTGATTCGCGAACTCCACGGCCAGTTTGAGTTTGAAGAAACACCAAGACTTCGTGTCCGCAGGGCGATGTTGACGCCGACTGAAAACAGAGCCGCTGTTGTGTGGATCTAGTGTGTCGTAGTTGTCTCGGTGCTGTGGCCTTTGAGCCGGTAGCTGGTGCCTTTGAGGGTGATGACGTCGGCGTGGTGGACGATGCGGTCGATCATCGCGGAGGCGATGGTGAGGTCGCCGAAGACATCGCCCCAGCGTGCGAGGGGCAGGTTGCTGGTCATGATCAGTGAGGCGTGTTCGTAGCGGGATGATTCGAGTTGGAAGAACAGATTCGCGGCGTCTTGGTCGAAGGGGATGTAGCCGACCTCGTCGACGATCAGCAGGCTGGCACGCCTGAGTCGCGCAAGTTCGGTGGGGAGCGTGCTTCGGGAGTGGGCTGCCTGGAGTCGTTCCACCCAGCCGGTCGCAATGTCGAAAAGGACCCGGTGGCCGGCCTTCGCCTGCGCGTCTCCCGCCCGCGCGCCGACTATGGTCGTCTTCTTCCGGGAACCGACGAGGGTCAGGATCTCGAGGGCCGCGCGCACGTCGTCTTGCGGGCCGCTGACGAAGAATCCAAGTCGCCGCTTGCCGCTCCGGACGGGCCGCCGCGCATAGGCGCTGACACAGTACGGATCCCTCGAACCCGCGCCGCCTGCATCGCTGACTCGCTACGCCTCTGGTCGCCCGAACTCAGGTCGATCCACAGCGCGCCGGCGCGGAGCGCCAGAATCCAGCCACGTCCGGCGTGCGCGGACTCCCGGTCGGGAAGCACGGTCAGCGGCACGTCGATTCCCGCGGCCAACGCATCGGCGTTTGACGTCGGTGTGATGCCTGCCTCACGGATCGCGCCCTCCCCCAACAGGTCCGAATCGTATGCGAAGACCTCGAGGCCAGCCGTGCGGAGCACGCGTGCGATCGGCAAGCCCATTCTTCCGACGCCGAGCACCCCGACCCGGGTCGTGCCCGGCAATAGCGTATCCGGCACCAGCGCAGACCTTCCTAGAAGTCGCGGAGATTGGCTCGCAGTCCGCCCCCGCCGAACTCGCTGCGCAGGATCCCGCGCCGTCGCAGCACCGGGACCAGGCGATCCAGGATGCTGTGCACCCCGACCGGGTGCAGATCGCCCCAGAACAGGAAGCCGTCATTGCCGGCCTCGCCGTGCTGCTCGATGAAGTCGGCGATCTCGTCCGCCGTGCCGACCCAGCCGTCGCGCGAGCTGATCCGACCCTTGCGGGCCTTGCGGGTCGCGATCTCGCGCAGCGGAGTCGTGGCGAGATCAGCCCCGCCGAGCAGCGCGCCGATCGAGCCCTGCGAGACGTGCTGGCCGAAGACCGTGGGCAGTATCGGTGCGTCGAGCGGCAGGCTCTCGAGGTCGGTTTCCAGATCGCTGGATTGCTTGGCGAGCACCGCACGCAGAGTCGCATCGTCCGGGCGGATCGACGCTGCCACGACGCGATCGGCTTCCTCGCTGCTGTCGACGATCTCGGGGGTGAAGGCGAAAAGTACCTTCACGTCCGCGGGGTTCCGCCCGTGGACGATGGCGGCGGCGTGCACGCTCGCGCGGTACGCCCGAACCTTCTCGATGTCGAGTGAGGCGATGGCGAGTTGCACGTCGGAGTTGGCGCCGGCGAAACCGAGGCCGCGCGGTGATCCGCCAGGGGAGATGATCGTTGGGTCGCCGTTCTCAAACGGGATCGCATTCAAAGGACCCGCCACGTCGAAGTACTCGCCGTTGTAGCGGAAGGGGCGCACCCGCGACGCGTCGGCGAAGCGCGCGCCCGCGGCATCCTGAACCAGGGCGCCGTCGTCCCAGCTGTGCCACAGCGCGCGGACCACCGAGATCCACTCCTCGGCGCGGTCGTACGCGGCGTCATGGGGCAGTTCCGGAAGCCCGAAGTGTCGCGCGCTCCTGACGTCGGTCACCACGTTGAGGCCGAACCGGTCGGAACTGAGATGCTGCAGCGTGGCCGCCTGGCGGGCGGCAAGATAAGGCGGGGTGGCTCCGGAATTGATGGTCGGGGCGATTCCGATGTTCTCGGTTGCCGCGAACAGGTACGGGGTGAGCAGCAGCGGGTCGTGTTTGGGCCCCCCGTACGCCGAGCGGATGCGCAGGTCGAGGGTCTCGTCGGTGCCGAGCGAGATCGCGTCCTCGATGACCAGGAGGTCGAGCCCGGCCTGATCCAACTCACGCGCCGACTGCTGGTAGAGCTCGGGGCGGCGCCAGTCGTAATTCCACTCCCAGTACGGGCGTCCCCAGCCCTGCGGCCCGAAGCCGCGGGCGAAGAACCAGCCGAAATGCTGTAGGCGGGCCACCGCTCAGCCCCTCGCGATCGCGTGGCGACGCGCGGGCTGGCGCATGGGCTCGCAGTCGGCGACTGTTGCCGCCGCGTCGAGACCGCGACGGAGGTCGCGGATCAGGTCGGCGACATCCTCGATCCCGATCGAGATCCGCAGCATGCCCGGCGTCACGCCCAACTGCTGCCGTTCGACCTCGCTCAAGCGTGCGTGCGAGGTGGTCGCAGGATGCAGGATCAGCGAGCGCACGTCGCCGAGGTGGCTCATGTGGCTGAACAACTCGAGTCGTTCGATGAGGGCGGCCGCCGCGCGCTCTCCGCCGTGCACGGTGAAGGCGAAGACCGACCCGTTGCCGCGCGGGTACAGCCGCTCGGCCACAGCGCGCGACGGGCTCGATGCGAGTCCCGCATAGTCGACCGAGGCGACCTCGGGCTGCTTCTCAAGCCAGCACGCCACGGCCGACGCGTTCGAGGAGTGGCGCTCGACCCGGAGCGAGAGGGTCTCGATTCCCTGCTGCAGGAGGAAGGCATTGAACGGCGCGATGGTCGGTCCGAGGCGGCCGGCGATCGTGTTCCTGATGTAGGTGAGATAGGCGCGGTTGCCGTGACGGGCGTGATCGAGTTGCTGCCAGCGCTCCGGATCCGTCGAGAAGTCGAAGGTTCCCGCGTCGATGACGGCACCGCCGAGCGCCGCCCCGTGTCCGGAGAGGAACTTGCTCGTCGAGTGCACGACGACATCGGCGCCCCACTCGAGCGGGCGGTGCAGGTACGGGGTGGCGAAGGTGTTGTCGACGACCAGCGGCACGCCGGCCTCGTGCGCGACGGCGGCGATGGCGGGAACATCCAGGACCTGGTTGCGCGGGTTCGCGATCGACTCGGCGAAGAAGACGCGCGTTTCGGGGCGAACGAGTCGGTGCCATGCATCCGGATCATCGATGTCGTCTACGAAGTCGACCTGGATACCGAAACCCGCGAAGTTCTCTCGGAACAGGCCGCGCGACCCCTCGTAGATATGGCGTGCTGACACAAAGTGATCGCCCGCACGCAGCAGCCCGAGCATCGCGACCGTGAGCGCCGCCTGCCCGCTCCCCACCAGCAGCGCCTCGCGACCGCCCTCGAGGGTGGCGAGCTTTCGCTCCACCGCTGATGCGGTGGGGTTGCCCATGCGGGTGTAGCTGAAACCGACGTCGTCGCCCGAGAAGCGATCCCTTGCCTGGTCGAAATCGTCGAAGGCGAAACCCGACGCGAGGTGGATCGGGATCACGCGCGTACCGTGCGCAGCCCCGCGGTCCTGGCCGGCGTGGATCTGCGCGGTGGCGAATCCGAGAGTGTCTGAACTCATCTGCGGGCCTAGAAGGCGTCAGGCCGGGCGAACTCCGGCGTTGCCGCCTCAGCGCGCGCGTCAAGCTGCCGGTGGGCGGCGAGCAACGGGAGTGTGCGTCGAACGGTGAGGTCGATGCGGGAGCGCAGTTCGTCCGACGCGACACGGTAGTCGACGAAGTCGTTCTCGCTGGCGAAGATTCCGAGCGGCAGGGTGAGCGATTGAAAGAACCCGAACAGCGGTCGCATCTGATGCTCCACCAGGAGAGCGTGCCGGTCGCTCCCGCCGGTCGCGGTCAGGACGATCGGCTTATCGATGAGCGCGTACTGGCCGACATGGTCGAAGAACAACTTGAAGAGACCGGTGTACGTGGCGCGGTACGCGGGGGAACCGACGACGATGAGGTCCGCCTGCTCGACGACTTCGAGGGCAGCCCGGGCATCAGGGCCGATATCGCTGCGGAACGGACCCTGGCCGAGCTGGCCGAGCAGCGGCGCCAGCTCGATGATTGTTGCTGTGGCTCCGAGGATCGTCGCGTAGGTCTCCGCGACCTCGGCGATCAGGGCAGTGGTGCGCGACGGACGGGTCGGACTCCCGCTCACGCCGACCACCGACCTGACGTGGGGTGTCGTTTCCAGCTCGCTCATACGACGAGTCTGGGCAGCGCGCCGCCCACTGACAACTCGCGTGACGGTTCGTGACGCCGCATAACGAACCGTGTCATCCTCAGGAGTTGCGCCGAGCCTCGGCCACAGCGGATCCCATGGTCAGGCTCCGCTCCACCTCGATGGAGGTGTTGAACACCGGACCGATGAGGCTGACGGACCGCTCGCCGCTGTGCTGGACGAAGCCGATCACCCCGCTTCTGCGTTCCACCCGATGGATGCCGGTGTTCGCCTCGACCACCTGCACCTCTGATTCCTGTTCGTGTGTCCGATTCATCAGGCGGAGAGCCAGCGCTGCCATTCGAGCGGAAGCCGGATGGCCGGATCTGCCGTCGTCGCGCCGAGTTGCTCGGAGTAGATGGTGACGAGCGGCCAGCGCTGACCCTTCTCGTCGTGATAGTCGAGGCGTGCATCCAGTTCGATCCCGGCGGCAGGATGACGCTCCAAGCGTGACACGAAGCGGGTCAGAAACTCCCCATCCGCCGGAAACACAGAGCCATCGACGGACTCGATGACGATGGTGTCGCCGCGGGTTCCGGTGAAGCGCGAGGCGCCCGCACAGGTGAACAGACGATCCCGGATTTCCAGCAGCATCCCACCGCGCGAAGCCCACGCGCTGATATCGCGGGCGGTCGTCGGCGACCAGGGGGGCGGATCGATGTTGGTGCTCTGCAGCACGGCGACGGCCCCATCGGCAGACGGCGGGAGCTTGAGCTGCCGAGCGAGCTACGCGGCGAGGTGCTGGACCCGCGAGGCAGTCACTATGACCGCGCTGTCCGAAACGAACGGATCAAGCAGAAAGTGGTCTTGTTCCATGGCGACTCCGACGAGGTGTCCGAATCTCCGAAGATCTTCGCCGACCTGCGCGAAGACGGCGAGATCATTTCCCGCAAAACGGTCGCGAAAAGCATCCGACGGCTGGGGATCAAGGGCCTCTGCCCGAAACGGTGGCGGACAACCACGGTCGTCAACAGCGCCGACGCCTACCCGGTCGACGCGGTGAAACGGGAGTGGGCCACCGGGGCGCTGAACCAGGTCTGGGTGGGTGACATCACCTAATGGGTAGGTCGAGGGGCCCGGTTCCTTCGATCTGCGACTGGCGGGTGTCCACTGAGATTTCACCGGCCCGCGTGGCCAGAATGAGTAGTGAGAGCCGCTGGCGGGTGTCCTCTCATCTGATCAAGCTGGCCCGTTGAGGCCTCAATGTAGACGGTGGCCCTGCCAGTTGCAGGGAACCCGACGGCTAGTGAGATGCTGCACCATCGAGTGCTTTCCATTAGGTTGCTGCTCGTTCCTCCGGGCTCGACATTAATCTGATCGGAAGGGACAGCATGACAATCACCTGCGGCATCGACTGGGCAGAGAAACACCACGACGTCACTCTCGTTGGCGACGACGGGCACATCATCATCCACCGGCGTATCAGTACCGACGCGGCAGGCTTCACTACGCTGATCGCTCTCCTGACCGAACATGCCGGCGACCCCACCCAGGTCCCGGTCGCGATCGAGACAGACAAAAATCTTGTCGTCGTCGGCCTGCAGGCAGCTGGCGTCACGGTCTATCCGATCAACCCGCGAGCGTGCGCCCGGTATCGGGAGCGGCACTCCCAGTCCGGTGGTAAGTCCGACCCAGGAGACGCGTTCGTTCTCGCGAGCATCCTCAGAACCGACCAGCACATGCACCGGCAGCTACCCCAGCTCAGCGATGGTTCGAAAGGACTCAAAGCGCTCGCACGTCAACACCAGGAAGCGATCTGGGCACTGCACCAAACCCAATCCCGCCTCCGCTCCGTGTTGCTGGAGTTCTACCCACAAGCCCTGGACGCTTTCCCGAACTTGAGCCATAACGCAGCCCACACGTTCCTCGCCGCGCTTCCATCACCGGCAACAGCGCAGAAGCTCACCAACGCGAAAACGATCACCCTGCTCCGCCGATCTGGGCGTGGAAATCGTGTCGGGCTCGCCGACAAAATTAGGGCAGCTCTCACGGCACCGGGAATTCGTCAGCCCGCTCCCGTCGAAAACGCCCTCGTCGTCACCGTCCAGGGACTCATTGCCATCATCGTGACGATGCAAGCCTCCGTCGAGGCGCTCGAGCACGCCCTCGACGAGGCCTTCCGCGTCATGCCCTCGGCACGGATCGTGCAGAACATCCCCGGTCTCGGCACGGTTCTCGGGGCACGAGTTCTCGCTGAGATCGGCGACGACCCAACCAGGTTCACGACGGCCTCGGGACTGCGGGCCTTCGCCGGCACCGCTCCTATCACCCGAGCATCCGGCAAATCCCACTACGTCAAAGCAAGGAAGGTCCGCAACAAGCGACTTGCCGACGCCTGCCACTGGTGGGCCTTAAACGCCATCACCCGCTCACCCGGGGCACGAGCCCACTACGACCGCCGCCGCGCCGCCGGCGACTACCACAACGCCGCCCTCCGAAACCTCGCGAACAAGCTCCTCGGCCGCCTCTGGTGGTGCCTCGCCCACGACCAGTCCTGGGACGAAAACGCAGCCTGGACAAGCCTCGAAACCGTCCCAAAACTCCTCGTCGCTTGACAACCCACTCACGTGGGATGTCTATCTGCGCACCACTTGGATTCAAGCCAGGGAAGGGTGGCTGTATTTGGCCACCGTCATCGACGCGCACTCCCGGCGGGTGATCTAACATGGCGCTCGATGAGCACATGCGCGCCGACCTCGTCGAGGACGCCCTGAAGATGGCAATCACCCTCCGTGGGAAACTACCCGAGACAGGCGTGTTCCACACGGACCGGGGCACGCAGTACCCCCCAAAACAGGATCGCCGCACTCGCCGACGAAAACGGCCTCACGCGGTCGATGGGATACACCGCCATCTGCTGGGATAACGCGATGGCCGAATCGTCCTTCGCCACGTTGAAGACCGAGTTCTACGACCGACGCGTCTGGCCAACCAGAAATCGGGCGCGAATCGAAATCGGCGCATGGATCGAGGACCGCTACAACCTATGGCTCCGGCACGCCTCGCTCGGGCAGGTCAGCCCAGTCAACTTCGAACTGCAATACTCAAACCGGACCGCGGACCTTCAAAAAGCCGCATGAACCGTGTCAAAGATCAGGGGTCAAGCGCCGGTATCAAGTTTGCGTTCGAAGTACACCTTTGAACTGCTTCGTCGCGTTTCAGAGAGACCTGACTTCTCGAGGACGCGCTGGGAGGCGACGTTTGCGATGTCGGTGTTCGCGATTGCCCGCAGGGCCCCATTCGCTGCGGCCATTTGGAGGGCAGCAGTAACCGCCTCCGTAGCGAGTCCGACGCCTCGAGCAGCCTTGACGAGGCCGTACCCGAACTCGATGGATCCGAAAGTATCGGGCGGTCCGCGAAACCCGAACCCGCCGATCGCCAGTCCATCTTGATTGCGGATGAGGTACATGGCGAAGAGAGGATCTGCGCCGGTCGATTCGGCAAGTTCACGAAGCGGGCCGAGCTCGTCTGCGAAGGGGTACTCCGGATGCCACGCGTCACCGTCCTTCTCGTCTCGAGCGATGATTCGCCGCGCAAGCTCGGCAGAGATCGGCTCAAGGGTGGCTCGTTCTGTATGGATGATCATTGGGCACCAGTCTGGTCCTAAACACGTAGAAGGACCCTCCGACCGGCGATGGCTAGCACCCGCCCTTGGTGACTTCCCACATTGCCCTAAAAAGGTGTCAAAACGCCTCCTGATTTTAAACCGATTCCTGGTCTTTGATTCTGGGCAGTCCGGTGGACAGCAGTTTCGACACGTTTGTGAACGGCTGATTAGCGAAGCACCCGCAGGAGCTCCGGGACGATCGTTTAGCACCAGGTCGGCGCAGGCCAGCGGCGACCGGGTGGGTTTAATCATTAATTGGCGGCGTTTTGTGACCGCTCGGCGGCGCAGTTACAGGCGGCGCCGTCTTGGATCGCATGCATTTCGAGACACTTTGGTTACGAGACAGAGCAACGCCGCAGATCGCCCGTAAGCGAAACGCTCACCGGGCCAACACCATTGCATGCGCTCAACTCATTCGAGCACAACTATACGGCGACTGATGTTCCCTCCTCCGATTCTTGGTTGGATGGCGGTATGACCGAATCATCGAAGGAGAAGTGGGCGAACCCTCAGCCACCGGTCCATCGGGCGATCGCACGCTGGGCTGCGATGTGCGCGGAGCGTGCCCTGTCTGTGTTTGAGGAACGACGGCCGGACGACGGGCGTCCGCGAGCTGCGATCGAATCCCTGCAGGCCTGGGAGCGGGACGAACTTCCCATGACAGCTTGTCGTACCGCCGCCTTCGCGGCGCATGCTGCGGCCCGCGATGCGACCGAAGCGGGGGCACCGGATGCCGTTGCCGCAGCGCGTGCCGCTGGACAAGCTGCGGCCGTCGCCCACATGTTCGACCACGCACCGCACGCGGCCAGCTACGCCGCGAAAGCAATCGGGCTCCACGGGACCGGTGAGGCCGATCGCAAAACCGAACGCACCTGGCAGTGGGAGAACCTGGATCCCGAGCTGCGCACCATCGGCTTCCCCAAGGGCTTATAGCACTACCGATGCCTTGGCGGGCGGGCTAGGAAATCGCTACCACTGGTGCGGCCTCGCCGGCTCCTGGATGGCGTTCGACCATGCCCGCAAGCGGGACGACCACCGGACGCGAAATTCGGTCCTTGAGGAGTGGCCAATTGTCGGGGTTCGCGGCTTCGGACGGGTGCCCGGGTGGGGGCCGCTTACGGGCGTATTCTTGCGGTCTCCATCGGCCGACGAGCACCGTTTCGGTTATGAATGAATTCCTGATCGGATACGCACGCGTGTCCACGAACGAGCAAGATCTGACCGCCCAACGAAACGCCTTGGAAGCCCTCGGCGTTCGATCGAACCTGATCTACACCGACCACGGACTCACCGGCACTAACCGAGCACGACCAGGACTCCGAGAAGCCCTGGCCGCGTGCCGGAACGGCGACACCCTTGTGGTTGCCAAACTCGACCGGCTGGCTCGCTCCCTGCGGGATGCGAAAGACATCATCGACGAGCTCACCGTCAAAGGTGTCAAACTCAGCATCGGCGGATCCGTCCACGATCCGACCGACCCGGTCGGGCGACTGCTGTTCAACGTTCTCGCGATGGTGGCAGAGTTCGAATCCGACCTCATCCGTGCACGAACCCGAAAGGGAATGCAAGTGGCCAAAGCGAAAGGCCATCTCCGCGGCAAGCAACCGAAACTGTCGACGGCTCAGCAACGTCACCTGATGGAAGTGCACCGCGCGGGTACGCATTCCACGAGCGAGCTCGCTGAGCTGTTTAACGTCGCTCGCTCCACCGTGTACCGGACCGTCCAACGACAATCAGTCGACCGCTGAAGCACACACACGCCGACACCCGTTGCCGAGCCAAGCAACTCAGCAACGGGACAGCCGAGCCGAAGGACCGGCACCAGTCATTCCGATGATCAAGCCATGTCACAAGCGGAACCTCCACCGGGCACTTTCTCTGCCTGAATCCTGTCTTTCCACCAGAAAAAACGCGGCACAAAACCCGGGACGGTTCATCATCCGTAGGGCGTCCCCGTAGCAGAACTGATACGGCGAGCGGTCCAACGGGTCCATGAGGGACGAGCTCCTGAACGGGGAGATGTTCCGGACCCTGACCGAAGCCCGGGTCGTGAACAACGTGTGGCTTGATCAGTACAACGATCTCCAGCCCCGTTGCGGACTCGGGATGAGAGCGCCAGCAGCCTTCGCTGCCGAAGCTATCGCGGAGCTGAAGGAGAGAGAACGAGAGGGTGTTGCGTTAGGAACTAACGACATTGAAAGTGGACCACGCGGCGGCGGCCGGTCAAACGAAACGAGAGCCGGCAATCAGCCGAGCTCTCAAATTAAACAGACTTTGACACGCCGGGGGGATTCAAATGCCCTCTTGAACCAGATTCTCTTGTGAGCAGGAGCGAGGGTGTCGACATCGCATACGACGGTTTGGCCCAGAAGTCTCCAGAGGACAAAAGAATGAAGGTCCTCCAGGCCGTGGGCGAGGTATCGTTCCGTGGTCAACTTGCAGTTGTGTATCTGCGCGGCCACCTATCGGACGTAGAAACCGCAGCTTGAGTACAAAATCGCCTGGCGTCGCCAAGGCGCTCGCTCAGGCGGCGGTTCCCCGTGCCGACGTCATTGGTAGCCTGCGGAATACCATTCTGAAGGGCGAAGATTAGGGCTGAAGTTTCCGAATCAGGTTCGGCTCCGGATGGGCCTGTTGTCGCCAGTCCGGTCAGACTGCGTCGATCAGCCCAAGTTCGGCGAGAAGATTCATCGTCTCATCCGGTGAGGTCCAGAGGTGGGCGTTCCAGCCGGCCGCGAGCGCCGCATCGACGTTAACCTGACGGTCGTCGATGAACATGATCGAACTGGCGGGAAGGGCGATCCTTTCGGTGACGTAGCGGTAGATCCGCGCATCCGGCTTGGCGATTCCGAGTTCTGAAGAGAAGAACCAATCCGTGACGAACCGCCCCCAGTCAGTGCGCCTTGCGGCGCCCGCCATCTCGATAGTGGCGTTGGATAGGACGCCAACTCGGTGGCCGACGTCGGAGAGACGACGTAGGAGGTCGAAAGCGTCAGGCCGGATGGTTGTCCAGGCGATCGTGTCGATCTGAGTCAGGTCTTCGAGGGACTGCCGCGTTGCCGGGACGCCAATGCCCTCGAGCACGGCTGTCCAGAATGCAGTCGAACTTCCGCCGCGATCGTAGTCACCGCGATGTTGCCAATATGACGCTTCGACGGCCTGGGATTCGTGGGCGATCCGCTCGGCGAATGACTCGTAGAGCGCAGAGGGTGTTGCGAGAACCTCGCCAAGGTCGAAGATCACAATCCGCGGCGCCACCGAGTTCACTCGGCCCCCCAGGAACGCACATGACGCCAGGTCATCCCTTCCCACCATCGCCCACTCCAGTCGGAGCGAAACTCGAAGAGGGAGTACCAGCAAGCGTCGAAAGACGCCGGCGCGGGTTCGACGGGCAGGCCCTCGAGGAACTCCCCGATCTGGTTGGCCAGCGACTCGTCGACGGCGAGCTCGTGGCTCGCCAGGCCGAGATGTCCGGAGAACTCATAGTCAGCGACGGGCGTGACGATGAAATCTTCGACCGGAACGGACAGGGGAAGCACGGTTTCTTTTACCGCACGCGCTACTCGATTGAGGGGCTCGTTGGGCAGGAGTCCCAACTCGTCAAGATTGACGTCGTAGTGATAGCCGACGGTGCGCACGATTCCGGAGTTGTAGACCGGAAAGCGGCGAAGGCCCGTGAAGACGGTCTCGAGTGCCGCCGCGAGATGATTCTCGCTCGCGTCGGTTGCGAGGTTTCCGATCAGGGTCGCATGCGGCGGGAAGGCGCCTGCGGAGACCAGCCCGAACTGCCGCTCGAGGGCCAATGTCACCTGCGTGACATTCCAGCAGGTTGCGGCGTCGGGGCGAAGGAAGATTCCGTATCGGATGTCGGTCAAGGTCAAACTCTCTGTGTAAGGGGTGGGAGCCGCCGTCTCACGGCCGACGACTCCCACCTGATGATTGCGAAGGTGCGGGCCGGTCTACTCGCCGAGTTGCGCTTTGTACTGGCCCAGGGCGTCCTTCGCGGAGGCTACCGCCGCGTCGAGGGCATCATCGACCGACTTCCGTCCAGAGAAAGCCGCCTGGAGCTGGCTGATGTTCCCGGCCCGAATGGCCGTCATCGCCCCGGAGACGCAGCCGGCTGTCGCGGTGACGACCGGCGTGTTGCTCAGCTGATTGACGAAAGCCTGCGAGTCCGGATTCGCCGACAGGAAAGCCTTCTGTGTCGCGGAGTCGGCCACCTTTACGTTGATCGGTACATACCCGGTCGCGTGGCTGAACGTCTCCTGCGTTGCGGTAGAGGTGAGGTACGCCTCTAACTTCCACCCGGCGACCTGCTGCGCTTTAGTCGCCTTTGCGTTCAACCACAGTGCCGAGCCGCCGATGATGTTGCCGGATTTCGCCTTCGGTCCAGAGGTCGGGAAGGGGAGAGCTTGGTAGCCGAACTTCTGGCCCTTCTTCAGAGCGCCGAGGATCCCCGAGCCTTGCAGAACAATTCCGACCTTTCCGGCCTGGAAGGTGGAGATCGCCGCATTGCCATCCGCACCGCCGTCGACCGCGACGCCGGAGCGATAGAGGTTGGCGATCTTGGTGATATTCGTCTTGGCCAGCCCAGAGTTGATCGTGATGGTGGCAGGGGTCTTGCCCGTGCGCCCGTTGTCTGGAGTGCAGAAGCTCTGTCCTGCCGTTGCCGTGAGTTGCTCGACGTACCAGTCGTCGTCGGGCATGCTGAACCCGGCGAGCCCTGTGGTGGACTTGATCTTCTTCGCCGCTGCGACCACCTCATCCAGGGTGTGGAGTGGCTCGGTGTCGCTGATGCCGGCCTGTCGCAAGATGTCGCGGTTGACCCATAGCATCGGCGTGCTGACGTTCATCGGTACTGCCTGCTGCACGCCGTCGATCGCATAATAGTTGCGCGCCGCCGCCGCAAGATCGGTGAGTTTGATGTCGGAGTTGGCCTTGGCCATGGCCGCCGCGGGAATGCTCTGCTTCACATCTTTCAGATAGCCGGTTGCGATGTCACCGGCAAGGAGAACCGTTGGGGCGGAACTGCTGCGCACGGCCGCGGTGTACTTCGCCAAGAGATCGACATAGGCGCCCTGGTAAGTGGCGGTGACATGGATCTTTTTCGCGTTTCGCGTATTGAAGTCGTCGATGGCAGCCTGAAACGCGATGCCGTTTGCCGCGCCGAGGCCATGCCAGATTGTGATCTCGGTAACGCCCTTCGCATCTTTCAGCGCCGACGGTCCGGGGGCCGAGGAGCCCGAG
This sequence comes from Glaciihabitans sp. GrIS 2.15, assembly GCF_035984695.1. Taxonomy (NCBI): domain Bacteria; kingdom Bacillati; phylum Actinomycetota; class Actinomycetes; order Micrococcales; family Microbacteriaceae; genus Glaciihabitans; species Glaciihabitans sp. GrIS 2.15. The sequence continues at coordinate 16,187 of NZ_JAXCHU010000019.1, read as the reverse complement.
TCAGTCGACGCGGTCTTCGATGCGCTCGACGGTGAACTGCACGCTACAAGTGACGCCACCAGCGCGACCGCCGCGAGGACAGGGAGGATCTTGGTCTTCATTGTGCTTCCTTTGGATTGTCGTGAATGTGGTGCGGGACGGAGGGTGGTGCGGTACCGAGGCACTAGCGGAGAGTGCCGCGGCTCAAGCCGTTGATAAGAAAGCGTTGAGCCCCGATCACGAGAGCGATCGTGGGAAGGACGACGAGAATCGCGCCGGCGAAGATCACCGAAGGCGTGCTCGATTCGGACGTGGCCAGCTGGGAGATTCCCACCTGGATCGTGCGCGCTGCCGCGGTGTCGGTAATCAAAAGCGGCCAGAAGAATCCGTTCCACGCTGCTAGCGCCGACCAGATCACCGCCGTGGTGACCTGAGGCCGGCAGCTGGGCATGATCACTGTGAAGAGAGTACGGATGTCGCCAGAGCCGTCAAGGCGGGCCGCTTCCCAGATCTCAATCGGAACGGCGGCGAAGGCCTGACGCATCAGGAAGATCGGGTAGCCGGCTGCAAGAAAGGGAACGGCGACCCCGAGAATCGTGTTTCGGAGGCCGAACTGACTCACGAGTTCGTAATTCGGAATCACCAGGCTCTCGCCCGGAATGGCCAGGGTGACGAGAACCAGGGCGAAAATGATCCTGCGGCCCCGCCACTTCGGAAAGACCAGCGCGTAGGCGGCGAGTGCGCCCGTGACAATCTGTGCCGCAGTCTGAAGGGTGACAACGCCAACGCTCACCAGGTACTCCTGAACCAGTGGGATAGAAGTGACGGCCTCACGGAAGTTGCCAAGAGCGAACTGGTCGAGGCCCGGGAACAGACCATCGCGAGCGAAAGATCCGTTGTTCGTGAATGCGCTAACGAAAGAGAGATACACCGGCAGGAAGATGCCGGCGGCGACGACCAACACAACCAGGAATTGGAGAACTGTGCCGAATCGGGGGAATCGACGGGACTTTCGGGTGACGGTATTGGCGGTCATGCTGCCCTCTCCTTACCGAAGAGTCGGAACTGAAGAGCGGTGATCGCCGCGACGATCAGGATCAGCACGACGGCGACGACGGACGCCCGCCCGAAGTCGGGGGTCCCGTTGCCGAATGCGAGTTGATAGAGCCGGTACACGAAGTTGGTGGTGGCACCTGCCGGGCCACCACGGGTGAGCACCTGGATCTGTGCGAAAGTCTGCAGCCCTGTGATGGTCTGGGTGACGGTCAGGAAGAGAATACTCGGCTGCATCATCGGGATCAGGATTCGGCCGGCCAGATTGAAGGCTCCGCTGCCATCCAGTTGTGCGGCCTCGATCACTTCCGAGGGAATGTCTCGGATGGCTGCGGTCAGCACGAGGAACGCGAAGCCGAACTCGTACCACCCGGTGGAGATCGCGATGGCCCAGATGGCGGGTATCGGATCCTGAAGCCACTGGGGGCCGTCCACTCCGAAGCCAGCGAGAAGGGTATTCAGTATCCCGACAGTCGGCGCGAACAGGCCGGCGAATACAGCAGAGGCCGTCGCTGCCGAATAGGCGAACGGCAGGGAGAAGATCACGTTGAAGACGCCGGAGCCGAGGAGCTTTCCGCGCAGCAGCAGAACAGCAGCCAGCGCACCGACGGTCGCGAGAGCCATCCCGAGTAGCGCAATGACGATCGAGACGACAACCGTCTGCATGAAATCGGGGCTTGTCAGTAGCTGGATGTAGTTGCCGAATCCCACCCAACGCGTCGGATTTCCCAGAATGTCGCTGGCGTATCCACTGAGTTGCAGAGTTCTGAACAAGGGACGGAACACGAAGATAAGCAGCAGGATGAGCGCGGGCACGATGAGCCACGGCCCGATGCCTCGCTGTCGCCACCCTCGGGTGCCACGTCTCGCGACTTTCGCCATTTTCGACTCCTTTGCCCGCCTCTTTGCGGGAACGTTCCCGGGCGAGAATGAAATTATCAGATAGCGACATGGACAGCAAGCATCTCAACTGCAACGTTCACGTAAACGCGGCGGGCCCTCATGACGCGTATCGATCGGTTCCGGTCTTGCATTATCCCCCAAAGGCTCATATTTTTGGGAACGTTCCCGGTCTCGCGAATTGCTCTCGTCCCCTGGGAGTCGGAAGGAAAATTCGTAATTGATCTCGATGTGAACCCGATCCTGCTGCTCAATATCTCCCTCCGCATCATGGTGCCGATCGCGCTCGGTGCCGCCATCGGTCTCGAGCGCCAATGGCGACTGCGCACCGCGGGAATACGCACGAACGCACTGGTCTCGGTGGGTTCCGTGCTCTTCGTGGTCCTCGGTCCCATCGGTATTCAGGGATCCAGCGCTGATCCCGCACGTGTCGCGGCGCAGATCGTTTCCCGCATCGGCTTCCTCGGGGCCAGCGTCATCCTGCGGGACGGTTTCAACATCCGGGGTCTCACCATTACCGCAAGCCTGTGGTGTGCCGCAGCCATCGGATCGCTCGCAGGTGCCGGGATGCTCATGTTGGCGCTCATTGGATGCGCCGCCATCGTCGCCACCAATACCCTGCTGCGTTCCTGCAGCCGGTACGTGAGTCGGAGAGCGCGCGGCGGACTTCCGCAAGAACCCGACGATATCGAGTTGCCGATCGACTATCTGCTCGAGGTAGTCACGAGCGACAAAAGCGAGCAGCGCTTGCAAGCACTCGCCTTCAGGCTGTCGACCTCCCCGAGTTCACCTGACGATCGCTCGATGTTCGGCCAGGCAAGAGTTCACAGATGAAGGTGCTGGCAGGCATTTCTTCGTCCGAGCGGGGAGCAAAAATCGGCTGCAGACGCCGTTCAACGGCTCAGCCTCGACCCGAAGGTGACATCGAGTCGATGGTGGCCGGCAGAAACCGATGACTGATGCCTCACTCGACTACAGCACGCGAGCGGGCCGTTGTGGCTGTTCGACCGAAGATGACCGATCCCCGCAGCGCCACCAGGCTGTCATGCGTGCTGCGACCTTCAATTCTGTCGATGAGGAGACTGATGGAGGTTCGCCCGATCTCTTCGACCGGCTGACGAAAGGTCGTCAGGCCAAGATACGGCGTATCGAGCGGCCCGATCCCGTCGTAGCCGGTGATCGAATAGTCCTCCGGAGCTGACTGTCCACGCTCGCGAAGCACACTCAGGACATCCACCGCCGCAGAATCGGTCGGGCACATGATCGCGCTGACGCCCGAGCCTTCGAGCTGGGTCGCCACGACCGTCGCCGCATCGAAATCCGCGATGACCTCCCACACCACCGCCTCCGCTCCGGCTGCCCGCACAGCATCGATCATCGCCACGCCTCTGGCGTTCTGACTGAGCGAATAGTTGCTGTCGACAAGGATCACGGCCACTCGGCGATGTCCGAGAGTGAGCAGATGTTCGGCCAGCACCCGACCGCCGTCGGCATCGTCACAGAAGATGCTCGTGATGCCGACGCTCGTCTCGCGCCGACCTGCAACGACAATCGGGACTCGATCGATGAACGGCACGATCTCTTCGGAAGGGAGCCGAGCCGACGCGATCACGAGGCCGTCGACCTGCAGAGAAATAAGACCGCGGAGCGCGCGAAGGGCATCGGGGACCTCTAGCTCTTCCGTACTCGTCATCGTGACGAGCTGAAAGCCGCGCGACTCGGCCGCCTGCTGCATCGCCGATTGCATCCAGGCGTAGTAGGGCCGCTTCACGTCGCGCAGTACCAGCCCGAGTGTTCGAGTGGGAGTACGCATGCCGCGGGCCATGGCATTCGCGACGTAGCCCAACTTTTTGGCCGCCTCCTCGATTCTGATTCTGGTCTCGGGACTCACGTCGCCCTGCCCGAGCAATGCTCTCGATACCGCAGATTTGGACACGGCGGCCTCGACAGCGACGTCCACGATAGTGGGGACCCTCGAACGCGGTTTTCCCATCAGTATGTGGCCCTCCCCGCTCACCGGGACAGAAGCCGGGAACGTTCCTTTTCGACTATACGGCGAACGTTCGATTAGGGGTACAGTGCGGCCCACTGGAGGGGATCTGCCTGCTTTTTTCAATACTCCGCTATTTTCCGGGATCGATTACTCGAAATCAGTCACGTCCCTCTGAGCAGTGTCCATTCAATTCCCCTCACCGCCGTTTCGCCATGACTGGCCGGCACCGAGACAGCCCGCAAGGAGAGACCACAGAGAAACAGAGCCTCCTGCGGGTGGGGACTAAGGTCGCCTTGTGTGTAATGTCTCAGGTCATCCCTGACGGTTCTGGGTCAATAGTTCTTTGATATTCCTGCGGTGATCGGTTCTGACTGTTCTGGCTCGATGTTTGAGGGATGAGCCGAGTTGAGCCTGTTGATCCTCGTGTCCGTTTCGCCATCCTCGGTTGGTGACAGCCCAAAGGGTGCACATCACGATGCTCCGGAATGAGTTACTGGAACTGGTCCCAGATGGGTTCGATGAGGAAAGATGGAACAGCAGGCACAAGCACTCCTAGTGAATCACGAATCTTGAACAATCCGTGTTTAACAGGGCTTGTACCTGTTCCACCTCACCACCACACCATCACCTATCCGCGCAATCTCTTAGTCAGTTGCCGACCATTTCGGTGAAATAACGACCGTCGGTATCGGCATCGACTACCTCACGGCACTCGCTGCGGTTCATCCGGAAAGGCTGGCTGAAACCGACCAACGACAACGACCTTTGGGAGGCCATTAAATGCTTCCCGATGGCACGCGCGGCTCAGCCCAGGGCTCCCGTTTATCCGTTACATCAGCACTCGTACCGAGCTCACGATGGTCGCCGCGGCCGCGGCGAGTACGCGGTAGGTCGCGGGGTCGAGTCGCCCGAGGGTGAGTTGCCCGCGCTCGGCGATGTGGGCATCGTATGGAACCGAGAATACCTGCGCGACACCCGCCCCGGCGAGGATGCGGTCGAGTCTTTCCATGACCTGAGGATGCTCCGGCCGGCCGTCTGTGAGCCGCAGGATGATGGCGCGGTCGGCGAGACCGGCGGACTGCCCGCCCTCTTTCCGCAGGCGCTCAAGCAGCGCGAGCGCCTCGAAGACGGCATCCCCGGAGTTCAGAACCGGGATGACCAGCGCGTCGGCAGTTTCAACTGCCCCCTCGAAGGCGGAGGAACTCGACTGGTTTCCGCTGTCCATCACGCGGATGGCGTAAAACGAGTCGATGACTGCCGAGACAGCGGCCACATCGGTACGGGTGAGCGGCGGACGAGTGCCGACCGACCCGATGACCGATGCGAACGAGGTTTGCGGGGCGGTATATCCCGCGAGCTGGCCCGCGGTGAAGACCGTCGAGACGGCCGAGACGAGTTCCCCCAGACCGAGGTTCGGGCTGCCTTCCGCACGGAAATTAAGTGCGCCGGGATCGTCTGAAACCTCCAGCACGCAGACGGACCCTCCGCGCACCGAGGCGAGAGTGCCGGCAAGCATGAGGGCGACCGGTGTTTTGCCAACCCCGCCCTTGCTGTTAGCCACCAGGATGCTGATCGCCCGGGTCCAGGTGGCCTGGCGGATGATCTCCTCGTCCAAGATCAGTCGCTGATCCGCGTCGCGCTTTGCTTGCTCAGCTCGGCCTGGACTGATGCGGATCCCGAGGCTTCCGAGTATCCCGCGCACTCCTGTTCGTGCAGGAGCTGGCCGATCGAGAGTTGCCATCAGCCCGGGTTCGCGTACTCGAGACACCGGCGAGTCCGCTGCAACGACGGGCATCACCCCCGCAGCTGGGAACGTTGAGACAGGGCAGGTCGCCCCATCGTCTTTCTGTGTTTCGTCGGTTACTGCCCCCCGTGGCGCGAAGGGTGACACTCGAGAGGTGACCGAGTAGGTGAGCGGTGTTGTTGGCTCAGACATGGTGGTGCTCCATTTCAGTCATAGGCGTCGGATCGGTACGTGGCCCCGGTGTCGGCGTCGCGCGAAGCGGCACCTGCAGGGTGACGAACTCGCCGTTGCCGAAATGCACCAGTGCTCTCCCGGGGACGACCTTCGGGGAGACCATCGATCGAGCGATCCGCGCTCCGACAAGGTCACCATCGACTGTGTTCTGCGGTGAGAGAAGCGCTCCGCGGCGATTCTTCTTCACGTCGACCTGCCAGCCGGAGAACCCGGCGCAGAGCTCAGTCGAATTGCCGCCGAGGATGAGGCCGCGGCGGTTATCTCCCGCACTGCGGATGAATCCACGCAGCCACGCTTTCGCCGGGACATCCATCAGCATCTCTCCGTCATCGACAATGAAGACGACCGGCGTGCCGTCGGGATCGAGGTGAGGTGCAAGTTGGGCTTCTGTGAGGTCGGCATTGGTGAATACCGCGCGAACGCCGCTGAGCCCGTCGTAGGCGCGAAGTGGACTGGATCGCGGGGCTGCGATGACGAGCTCCGCCCCAGACCGGAGAAGTGAGTGCGCCATTACCCCAAGCAGTGTGCTTCGGCCAGAGCGGGAGGGACCGGCGATCACGAAGGTTGGAGCGTCGTGCTCGAGATCCATCCCGTTGGCCATCAGTTGATCACCGCCGACACCGAGGAGTGCCCACATCGGCCCGGTCGATTCGTGCTCGGCGAGTTGAAGGGCCTCGTCGAGGTCGAGAACGGCGGGAAGATCATCGACACGAAACGGACGTGCCGTGCTCGGGATCGCGGCATCCCGTGTGACAAGCCGTTCGCCGAGCCGTCGGACGGCGTTGGCCTGCGCTTTCCCGGACGGGTCATCGCCGAGCAGGGCGATCTGCAGTTCAGTTGCGCTACCAGCCCGAAAACCGCGTCCGGGTGGGATCTCTGCCGGGATGGTCTTGTGATTGAGGTCGCCGAGGCTGTAATCGAGCCGATCGGTCAGCCGCAGAATCACTTTGTCGTCCGTGAGGACGCTCATCCGGCTGCTGAGGAGACTGCGATCGCCCGCGATGACGAGGTGGACGCCGGCGCTCGCCCCATCCCGAAGTAACGAGTAGACCACGTCGAGAAGTGCCCCGCTGTCAACCTCGCCGAGCGTAGTCAGGAAGTTCTCCCAACGATCGATGAGCACCAGAATGCGCGGGAGACGTTCGGAGGTCACACTCGATTCGCGCTGCTCCGTGATGTTCGCGTGATTGGCCGCCCCGAGTAACTCGTGCCGCCGCAGAACCTCCGCTTGAAGCCGAAAGATGAGCCTTGAGGCCCGCTCGATCTGATTTCGCTGGGCGACGGCGCCGCACTGTGGGAGCGCGGCGAGGCTCGCAAGCGCGCCGTTACCGCAGTCGATTCCGTAGAGATGAAGCTCTGCCGTCGATGCCGCCTCGGCGGCACTCGCAGCGATCGTGCGCAGGGCCTGGGACCTGCCCGAACCTGGCGCACCGACAATATAAAGGTGCCCAAACTTCGTGAGGTCGAGCGCCGCGTCTCGCTGCTGCTGGCGTGCGGGCAAATCTTCGCGTGCCCAAACGATGCGGTCCTCCGAACCAGCGCCGAGAGAGTCCAGCGGTACCGAGGCCCGCAACGCTGGTAGCCAGGGGCTGTGTTGGACGGGGATCCCGAGACTCTTGCTCGCTTCACGGATCGCGGTGACAAGCATCGAGAGCTCGGTCGCTGTGGATAAAACGGATGCTGCGACCGGTGGCTGCGGTGCCGGGCGGGAGAACTGGGCACCGCTGAGAACCTCGACGAATGGTAGCCGCCTGGTCAGCTGACCTCGCAATTTCACCGTCCCCCCGATGCGTGCCGTCTGGAACGGGATGATTGAGGCGTGACCGAGCCGTGCGTAGGCGCGGCCGGGGGTTCCCTTGGCGATTCGGGCGGCATCCGGCACATCGATCACATCCGAGCTTTCGCCGGCGTCGGTCATTCGAAGAGCGACCCGAAGGTTGGTGTTTGCCCGGATCTCGGGGGAGATCACCCCGGAGGGCCGCTGCGTCGCCATCACGAGATGCACCCCGAGAGAGCGGCCGCGCTGGGCGATACCGATCAGCCCCGTCACGAAGTCCGGAAGTTCCTTCGCCATCGCGGCGAACTCGTCGATGACGATGGCAAGTCGCGGGAGACCCTCTCCTCCGGCCACCGCGAGGTGAGCGTAGTAGGCATCGAGGTCTTTCGCGCCGACCCTCCCAAGAAGTTCCTCGCGCCGGAGCAGCTCGGCCCGCAGCGAGTTGAGTGCACGCTGAACAAGATGGCTGTCGAGGTCGGTGACCATTCCGACAGTGTGCGGGAGGTCTGCGCATTCACTGAACGCCGCTCCTCCTTTGTAGTCGATGAGGACGAAGGTCATCGACTCCGGTCGATTCGCCACGGCGAGAGAGGCCACGAGGGTTTGCAGGAACTCGGATTTACCCGATCCGGTCGTGCCCGCGATGAGGCCGTGCGGTCCGTCCCGAACGATGTCGATCGAGAACGGTCCGTCGAGGGAGACGCCGATGACCGCCTCGGTCGATCTGCCTCCCGATGCCCAGCGCGAACGGATCGAGTCCCCGCTCGGCGAAGCAAGATCGAGGACTTCGAGTAGGTTCGCGGCCTCCGGGAGCAGGCTGTCGCTATCGGACTGACTTACGTCGCGAAGCGGCGCGAGGTTTCGGGCGATGCTTTCGAACCACTGCGCTGCCACGGTGTCCTGCTGTACGTAGTCGATGTTCTCGACGCCGTGCTGCCGAAATAGCAGAGTGCCCGCTGCGCGCTTGACGATAACGGCGGTGCACTCCTCCGGAAGTTGACGCTCCTCCGCGTCGAGGCACAGCATATGTACGCCGACGGCCGGACCGTCTCGGAGCAGGGCGACGATACCCGGGAGGGCGCGAAGCCGCCGAGCCCCGTCGAGGACGACGAGGACGTCGGGAATGAATCTGGTCGACCGGGATCCGGGGGTCGATGCTGTCGCGGTCCGCTCGCTCACCAGCTGCCCGAGTTCGGCGACACGTCGCCCCACGGTCTCGGTATCGAAGCCCGTCAGATTGAGCGCGTCCTGCCCGAGGGAGGGTTGGAGGTGTGGTAACCACCGTGCCCAGTGCCAGTGGCGCGCAGTATTTGCGGCTCCGAGGATACAAAGCTGCAAGTCGCGCGGGCTTTGCATGATGGCGAGCTGGCCGACTACCCAACAGCCGACGTCCCGCGCGAAGTCGCCTTGACCGGCCACGCCGATGACACCGGCGTCCGCGATCGACAAGGTGACCGGCACTGCGTGGTTCATGCCGGTAGATTTGCGGCGATGTTCGAGCTGCGAGAGATCTTCGATTTCTACCCGGCTCGCCTGATCGGCGGTTCCGACTCGAATGAGGAGGTGATCCGGATCCGTGCTCCGTCGTTCCCACAATCGCCGAGTCGGTGCGATGGCCGTGGTGAAGAGCTCGGCTGCATCCGGGGTTGAGGAGCGACGTCTGCGCTGCTCCACGAGGACGGCCGCTGTGACCTCTGCTGTGATACTCGCGATCGTCACCCGATGTTCGGCGAGCTGGTTTCTATGGCTCTTTTTGCCTGACCGGCGGGCAGAGATGTTCGATCCGATCATCATTACCGGCGACATCAGCGCGAACAACAGGTAGAACGGTTGCTTGAGGAGCACAGCCATCGAGATACCGAGCAGAGCCGGGATCGCGGCGGTCAGCCACGGCATCGGGTTACGAGTAGGTGGCGGTGGTGGTGCCGGAAGCCGGAAACGGTTCATTGCGACGGGGGGAAGCAGGCGGGGGGGACGGTTGTAGTCCAGCCAGCCTCCACCGTCTGCGGGGATCAGTTCGGCGTCGCCGCGAACGATTGGGTGCACCTCGAGAACGGTCGCCCCGATTCGCAACTGCGCGCCAAAGGCAAGATCAACCGGATCGGCTAAGACCATGGTCTGTTCGAGCCAGACCAGAGTGTTGTCGCCGACCGCCCGAACCGTCAGCTCGCCGGAGGCATCGAGGAAGAACGCCGCGACGGCTGCCCCGTCGTCAACTGCCGCCTCCGATTCGGCCCCGCCGCCTGCGCCGAGCGCCCAGAGCGTTTGGCCGACAAGTAGCGGCTCGATTCGACCACTGCCCGGGCCTTGTACGAACCGAATCTCGGCTTGCCCCTCGGCCGGCACAGCAGTTGCGGGTACAGATCCGAAGCTCAGTACCGCGCCATCCGTTAGGCCGCTTTCGGCGAGTGTCGCAGATCCGTGCTCGGCCACCTTCGGCGCCCCAAGACGCAAGCGTATCGTTGCGACGACTTCGTGCATCGGAGTCTCCGGCTCCGCATCGACCAAGACATCCCGTTGGAGCTCGCCGAGCACAGTGGTTATGACGACCCTCATCGTGTCCTCTCGATGGCGGGAGCCTCAGCGGCGATCACAATGGGATCTGGCGGGAACACGTCGCTTGTGACTGATCCATTTGCTGCTGCGAGAAATGTCCAGCGCGCGAACTCCGTATCGTCCAGGACCACGACCGCCCAGCAACCGGCCGGAGACTTGAGCGCACGGCGGAGGTCGATGCCGTCCATACCGGCCGGAAGGGTGCGGACGAATGCGAGCCCGGGAGATCCGCTTTCGATTGCGGTGATGAGGTTGCGGATTGTCATGGTCACCGTCAGGGCGGAGGAGAGCTCTGGTAGGTCAACGAGAGCCACAATTCGTACCCTCGACCACGGTGCGCGGGAATATTCATCCATCCAGCGGTAAGCGATCTCGGGGCGCGCTGCTCTTTGCCCGTCAAGGCCGACGAGACCGCGTGCTCGAACCAGATCAACAAGCATTGTTGGTCGATCCGCAAGGCCAATGGCGACAAGGCCGGACGACGGAGCCAACCCCGAAGAATCGGGCCGTGTGGATACCTTGAACCGTTCGTCATGTCGATGCCACGAGCATCCATCGGCGGAGGCCACCCAGGGTGCTGGAGCGTTCTGCGCGGGGGTAGCAAGTTGAAGGCGGACGTACCCGTTGACGTGCTGCAGGCTGATGATCGCAGGGTAGCTCGCCTCGTGCTCCGCGCACAGAGCCACGAGCGCGCCGAGCAGCCGAGCGGCTGCGGCCGAAGCGGCGGCATCGTGATGAGACACTCGGACCTCGGGTATGACGACACGGCGGCGACGGAAGAACATGGTAGCGCTCCTCACTCGTAGCCGTGGCTGTTGATGTTCTGCAGCCGAAGTTCGAGCGCGCTGTAGTCGGAGCCGGGCACGTCCGTCCAGCGGAACGTCGTCATAAGTGCGTCGAATAGCAGCACGAGAGCGTCAGAGAGCAGTGCGCTTACGCTGTCGCTCGAGACGGCGGAGAACGACATCAAGATCCAGCGACCCTCGCGGTGAGGAACCCTGATCGTGTAAACCACCTGCCGATTGGTGACCTCAGGCCAGTCGCCATCAACCTGAAGCCGCGTTCTTGCGCTCACCGTTCGCACCGCCGGAGCGCCGTCGACCGTTTCTTGTGTCGCACTGGAATCAGCGTCCTGCATGAGCGATTCGAGGAACATGTCGGCGCTTTCGAGACCGTCGTCCTCGATCTCCGACTCGATGAGTGATGCCGGGACGACCAGGCCGTTCACCGCCTGAGTGGGGAAATAAACCGCCGTCGCCCCTGCCTGCTGCGCCTCCCGTACAACGCCGCGGAAGCGCTTGCGCAGCTCTCCGCGCCACGGTTCGGTGCTGTCCCGCGGGAGAGACGAGGGAAGCGTCTCAGCAACGATTCCCTCGATGAGGACCTGCAGTTCGTCGGCGTGCTCGTCCCGAACCGGAAGCCGCACCCAGCCTGGAGGCAGAATCATTAGGAACGACGCTTGAGGTTCCGCACCCACGCCGGGAGCATTGGCGAGTTCGTTTTCGATCATGCGTTCATCCCGATCCGAACACCCTCCATCAGGGTTTCCAGGTCTGCTGAGAAAAGTGCAACCAGTTCAAGATCTGTGGTCCGCCAAGTCAGGACGGTGTCGGCCCCATCACCACGTCGAGCGCAGGTTACCGTCGCCCAGAGCACCCCGGCCTCGTCAAGATCAAAGCGGGTGACGCGGATACCGTCGCCGAGGTGATCAGGGAGGTACTCAACGATCGGGAGTTCTATTGCGTCATCGCTGCGCGCCCCGACCGTATCGAGCAGGTCGACCGGATCCTCGGCAGTCTCGGACACCTCGACTATCACCGGAAGCGGCCAGCGACCGGGGACGGTGAGTCCGGCGACGAGGTGAACCCCGGTCGGAAGCGACCGGGAGAACTCAAGAAGCAGGTCCAGCGCGGCGCTCACGTCGAGGAGCGGACCCGGAAGAATGATCGCCCTGTCGAGCTGCGCGTCGAACGTGACCAGCAGCTCGAAAACATCAGTGACGCTCGCGCGCCACAAATCAATGTCGAACGGCTCGGTCGGTACCTCAAGCCAGTCGGGGAGCGAAAGGTCAAGCGACCACGATGTCACGCCAGGCCTGGTCATATCTTCGGAGTTGTGAGCGTCGCCTTCGTTGCCGAGACGGCATCGTGGTACGGGCTCGGCGGGTAGGAGCCGACCTTGTGAACGAGAAGTCCCCAACCGGCAACGACACGTCCCCCGTTGGCGAAGTGCCAAAACGGCTGCGACTTGCTCCCGACACTGTAGCCGGCCTGCATCACTCCCTGGAGTTCCTTGTACTTGAGCGCCCGATCAACAGAGAGCAAGCGATCCCATTTGTAATCTCCCTTTATGACGTCTTTCACCTTCGCGACGTCATTGGTGAAATAGTCAGGGTGGCGCACATTCCAGAACTGTGGTTTGAGTTTGAAATCGGCACCGACCTTCTCGATCTTGGCTGAGGAAGACGCCCGAAGGTTCTTGAGTCCTTTGTCTAGGGCCATCGTGCGGATGTTCGCTTGCGACCGCTGCACAGGGCCCAAGGTTCCCTGGAACACGCGGATTCGCTCTGCCTTCACCGCCGCGACGACCTTCTGCACTTTCGGTAGTCCCTCAACGACTCTCGGGAGCGCAGTGTTCGGTTTGCCCTTCGTACTCACCGTCACGATCTTGCCGAGCAGCGCACCGTGGGTCGTCTGCACGATCTTTGCGATGAGCACCCCGGCTCCGAGGAGCAAAACGCTGACCGTGCCGAGGATCACGTCGAGCCACGATCCCTCTCCTATCGCGGCGAGGGCGGTGGATGCGGCAAGGGAAATCCCTGCGACGATCGCACCGGCAAGGGCGAGAGCCCCAAGGCCAGGGATGAAGAAGGCGAGTACGGCTAGGGCGACCCCGATCCACATAAAAATTTTGACGATCAACTTCAGCAGCTTCTTGAAGAATTCCTTGATCTTGTAACCGAGGGTATCCGTGAGTCCGTCGTGCCAAGCCGCCCGGATCACACTCGACGCCGTCTTGCCCGCATCGTTGAGGGCGGCAAGGGCGTTGTCGAGGCGCGCTCGCGCAGCTGCCGAGGCGTCACCCGCGGCCGTGATGGCGTTCGAGCGTCTGCTGATGTCTACGTTCTCCTGGTCGGTCAGAGGGGGAGCGTCTTTCGGACGGTTGGCGCTCGGATCGGCGAGAGCGGTAGCCGTAGCCCGGGAGCTCTCGGCCGCCTCAGCATCCGCGAGGGCTTTCGCTGACTCCCTCCGGGCCTCTTCCAGCTGAGGCTGGTACACCCGCAGGGCTGCCCCGACGGCGGAATACCGGCCGGACGCCTGGGTGAGGGAACTGGCGACGGTGCGACTGCGCTCACGAACGGCATCGGCGGACTCGCCCTTGAGCTGGCTAGTGTCACCATCGCCGATCTTCCTCAGGATCGCAGCCTCACTGTTGATTGTGTCGGCCATCGTCGCGTAATAAGCGGTGAGTTCGGCAATGCGGGCAGGGTCACCACCGACCGGGTCTTTGCTGTGGTCGAGGAGCTGCCAGTTTCCGGGACGTGCGGACATCTTCAAGCCTTTCGGAGCGTGCGGATGATGAGCGGGTGGCCGACGGGTCGGTCATACTTTTTCGGTTGTCAGGCTGTCGGACAACTTCTGTTCGGTGTCGTTCCACCCGGCAGTCATGTCCTCCAGCTTCGTGTGCAGTTCGCCGACCGCGGTGGAGATCTTCGCGCGGTGTATGCCCCAGTCCCCGGCAAACTGTTCCATCGCGGACTCGAGGGCGCTCTGCCCCCAGATGGACGGATCGGCCCCGGCGTGATCGTCGGTGTGGTCGAACTCCTGTCTGATGGATGCAAGTTTTTCCGCAGATTCCACAAGTAAAGCGCTTGTCACAATCAGATTTGCCATCGGAACAATTCCATTCGGTCGACGGGCTCGGTGCCGGACCTCCACCTAAGCGAAGGACCGGCGCCGAGCCGAGGTGATTATTTGGACAGCGCTTTGGCGAGCTCAGAGTCCGTGCTCTCTAGCGCGTCGGCCGCAGCGGTCAGGTAGTGGCTCATCCCCTCGAGCCCGTGAATGGTCTTAGTCGCGCCTTCGTTGAAGTCCTGGTACGAGGTGCCGAAGGCAACCGAGGACTTGTCGGTGACGTAGCCGCCGCTGATGAGGCCGTCGACGAGGCTTTTGAGCTCGCGCAGTTTGGTCTCGATGTCCTGCTCTCCGTTGTTGAGGCGGGTCGCGGAGTCGCGCATATCGCCGTATGTGACATTCAGGTTCGCCATGATCTGCTCCTACTGATTGAGGTGATGCCTTTCGCAATGAGCGGAAGACACCTCAACCCTACGAAGCAATCTGCCCCCGGACGGGGGGGGTATGCGGTTCGTTAGCCGATCGGTCAACGGGGCCAAAATCTGCGTGCCGCCGTGGGGAGAGCTCTTCCCTATCGCGCGGTGAGCACGCCGCGCACCAGCGCCACAGCCACAAGAGACGCGCGCGTGTCGATATTCCACAACCGCATCAGTCGCGCGAGATGCCACTTGACAGCCTGCGGGCTGTAGTCGGTTGCCGCGGCGATCTGTTCATTGGAGTGCCCGGTTGCGACGAGGGCCAACATCTCGAGCACGGGACTATCCACCGTGCCAGGCACCGCGACAAAGTCAACAGGCTGACCATCCCGCACCGCTCGTCGGCCAGATTCCGAGCCTCGGGCATCCGCCCAAGTCTCAGCCCAACACGCTCCGAGCTCACCTGCTATGAGAGCAGCCCTCCCCATCAATACAGTGATATCTCGGGGGCTCAGACGAGTCTCCCGGGCGTGGACCACTGCGCCGAACACGCGAAGGGCGGGGACACTTCCGCGCAGCACGACGGACAGGGGCACCAGGGAATCGTGCATCGTTCGCGCCGAATTGCGGATGGTCTCAAGGCTTGCGGGGTTGATCCGATCGCCAGATTCCATCGAGCGGATCGCATCAGGAAGCACCGATGGCACAATCTCTCGATACCGCTCAAGTAGCCAGTCCGAATACTCTCCCGCTCCGGCAAACCGCTCGGGCACCAGCAGTTCCGCGCATAATTCTTCGAGCCGATCGGACAATCCGAGGGCGAGGATCTTCTTCGCCGCAGGCGTATCCGACCTCAACTGACGATGTGCCATACGTCTTCCCCCTCACAATCACGACCCCCGTGAATTGCACACTGGATCCAACTATGACCCCCGAATGAGGACGCACGGATGGCTACAAAGCGCACGCCAATGATGTGGCGCGATGTTCACGACAAGTTCACCCCGTCGCCAAAATGCTCGCTCGTACCGTTTGCGCTCGAGGCGCTCCCGCTCCACAATCGAGCGCTTCACGATCACCAGCATGTCGTTGATCATGCTTCTTTAGATGATGGCTCTTTCTCTCCCGACCGCTTTCGTCGATTCGCCCCTGTGGGTAAACGTCGTAAGGAACAAGTTCGACCGGTTCAAAAAGTACCCTTCTCCGACACGGAGTCGATTTTGATAATCCCGGGGATTGGAGCAATACTGCTCACCGACACCGGCCAGGAACTGACCCTGCACGCAGTCGCTCCCGATCACAGCACTCTCGACTTCATCCGGAAAGGTATCGCAAACGAGATCACTTCCGTCGTTCCCGAAACAACGCAAGGCCACCGCCTCGAACTGGAATGGAACTACCCGGAACATATCCCACTCCCATTCCGCTGACCCCGGGGGTGCCGGCTACGGAGATTGAGGCGAAACTGTCGCATCACAGGTCCGTTCATCCGAAAAGGACAGCCCGAAAAACGTCGCGACCCGATCGTATGGCCGTAAGCGTGACGACCACCGGACACGATTTGGTGACGTCTCAAGAGCCTGCTCGAGACCACTTTTCGACCGATGCGGCCGCCGGTAAGCGGAACGGCCAACGGGACGGATCTGGTTGCAATTCGCCTGACAACTGCGCGTGCCGACGC
>NZ_JAXCHU010000018.1:0-42979 GCF_035984695.1 Glaciihabitans sp. GrIS 2.15 | reverse complement strand
TGGTCGCTCTCCTCATCCTCACCACCGCCGTCGCGGCGCCTATCTATCTGGCCCAACGCACGCCCTACGCCAAGAACGGCAGCGACTGGGCGCAGATCAGCCAGATTGTGAGAGCCCACGCCACGCCTGGGGATGCCATCGTCTTCGACGGCCATGCTTCGCCCTCGCGTCGTCCACGTTTGGCATTGCACACCTACCCGACCGGTTTCGTGGGCCTCAAAGACGTCACATTGAAAACGCCGTACCAGCACTCACCAACCTGGTACGACCTCACTTATTCGGTCGCTCAAGCCGACGCGCGCGGACGACTCACCGGAATTATGCGGGTCTGGCTGGTCGAGTACATCGTGTCCGGCATACCCGACACCTATGCTCTTACCGACCTCCAGAGGGCAGGGTTCTCAACCACGAAAACCTACAACACCCACAGCAGTCGGATTATTGAACTGACCCGGCTATAGAGAACCCCACCACCAACAGGCATAACCCCGTGTGCACGCTAGAGGCGAGGGCCGCGATGGGAAAAAGACCAGCAGGCGCCATTTTCGAACCCTCGGCCGTCATCGTCACCGCCGCACGCGCCATGAGCCACGAGTACGAATTTGGCGGACATTAGAAATTGCACAGGCCGACGCGTCGACCCGTTGCGCGCCCACGCGAACCTCAACACCACTCAGCTGCGTCTCGTCCACGCCCAGTGTGAGGTGGTGCGCGCGGCTCTGGTGCTAGTCGCTGTGGCAGTACCTCGATGGGTGAGGCCCTAGTGGATTCGCTGGGCTATCGCTCTCCCTTTGGCGCTCACTGATCCAAAAATGTTCGGATGGGGAAACGCACCGTCCCCGACTCCATGACTGCCGATATTATCCACGGTGGGTTCGATTTTTAGCGGGGTCCCGGTGGATCTACCTGCCCAGGTTTTGTGCCGCTTTCTTTCAAGTGCAAAGCTGCGATTCGGGATAATTACGCCTAGTTTCATGCGCTCACGCGAGTGCGATCGAGACTGCTAGCCGACCCGATCGAACGGCTGAAAGCGGAACGCTGACTGACGCATCGACGTGTAGGGTCTGGCGCCGAAAGTCAGTCCCTCGCGGTGAACGCGCGGCGGCGGGCCGGGGCCTCCGGCTGGCTGGGCGCCCTTGAATACCGCGAATCTTCTCTGCATCGCTGGAACGACGACTGACGCCGGCCACGGTTGCCCGGCGGTCGGGCGTGGGCCCTACCGCAGCAGCTGGTGCACGAGCTGGTTCCCCAGCCAGGTCTCGTACTGTGTCGGGGTCCAGCCGCGCTCTAGCACCAGCGACCGGTAGACCTCGGGCAGCACGAGGGTGAGGTAGATGTCCAGCGCTCGCGCGGCGTCCATTCTTGGCCGCAGGTGCGCTGCGATCGACTCCAGGTACGCCCCGACCCCGCGTTCGCGGTTGGTGAGGATGCCGGCGGTGATCCTCGCGATGTCCGCGTCGACGCGGGCGCCCTCGAGGTGGGTCGTCACGACGTCGTACATCTGTTCGTACTGGTGCCGCTGCAGGCCGGCGCTGATCCGCAAGCCCTCCTCGGGAGTCCCGGCGGCGGCCTGTACCCACGTCTTGGTCACGGCGAGGGGTTCGATCGCCAGGCGAGTGACCTCCTGCAGGATGTTCGCCTTGCTGCCCAGCGCGGAGTAGACGGTCTGGACTGGGATGTCGGCCCGCTCGGAGATCGCCGCGATGGTTGTGGCCACGTAGCCGCGTTCGGCGAACAACTGCCGGGCGGCTGCAGCGATCTGAGAGCGGGTCGCGGCCGTTTGGCGCTGCCGGTGCGTGGGGCCGACCTTGACATTCACCTCTTCAAAGTAGCACTCTTGTAGTCCTAGCTTCACTATGACGAGAGGGGGCGGACCCAACCATGGGTGCCCTGCCAACGATGACACCGGTCCTGATTGTGGGCGGCGGCCCCGCGGGCCTGACCCTCTCGTTGCTGCTGTCCCGACACGGGGTCCCATCATTGCTGGTGGACAAGCGGACGCGGCCTTCGACGCTGCCGCGGGCCCGCGGGATCCATGCTCGGGCAATGGAGATCGCGCGCAGCTGCGGGGTGGAGGACGCGCTGCGGGCGGTCGAGCTGCCGATCACGCCGGGCGTGCGGTGGCACTCCGTGCTGAGCGCCCCGCTCGCACGCAGTGAGCGGTTCAGCGCGGCGGTCGACGACGACGACGTCAGCCCGTGTGAGGGGCTCGCGGTGGCCCAGGACGTGTTGGAGGAACAGCTCCACGCTCACGCCGCCGGCCGGCCGACCGCGACCGTACGGCAGGGTGTGGAGCTCACCGGGCTGGAGGTGGACCCCGACCGTGTCGTCGCGACAGTGGTCGAGACCGACGGCGGGCGCGAGCAGCGCGTCGAGGCCCGCTACCTGGTCGCGGCGGACGGCGTCCACAGCGGCGTCCGGAGCCGGCTCGGCATCCCGATGGACGGCGAGCCCGACCTGGGCGCCCGCACCTGGATCGCCTTCCGCGCGGACCTAAGCCCGTATGTGGGGCGGAACCCGCACGGCCTTTACGTCCTCACCGGCTCAAGTTCGGTGTTGCTGTGGACCCACCCTGACGACCGGTGGGTGCTCAGCGGCCCCGTCGACCCCGCTGACCCCGACGGAGCGCACGCCGCCGATAAGGTCCGCACGGCGATCGGCGACTCACGGCTTCCTGTCGAGGTGCTCGGCCACCGCGTCTGGACGGCAGCCGCCCAGACCGCGCGGCGGCTGCGGTCCGGCCCGGTCTTCCTCGTGGGAGACGCCGCCCACCGGGTACCGCCCGCCGGGGCGACCGGGGTGAGCACCGCGATGCACGACGCCCACAACCTGGCCTGGAAGCTCGCCGCCGCGCTCGATGGCCGGGCCGGTGACTCGCTGCTGGAGACCTACGAGGCCGAGCGGCTACCGGTCGCTCGTCGCACGGCCGCCGAGGCCCGGGCGATGTGGGAAACCTTCGCCGGCCGGCCGCCGGCGCAGCCCCAACGCTCGATGCGCCAGATCGACATGGGCTACCGGTACGTCTCGGCGGCCATCACGGACGACGACCCTACTGCCCCCGACCCCGACGCCCCCGGCTCGGACTACACCCCGACCGCCCGCCCGGGCTGCCGCGCCCCGCACTTGTGGCTAGACGCCCGGCGGCGCCAATCCACCCTTGACCTGTTCGGCGCCGATCTCGTTCTGCTCTCCGACACAGGTGCCGGCTGGGCGGAGGCCGCGCGCAAAATCAGCGCCGACCCCGCGACACCGTTGCGCTTCCACCGAGTCGACGCGCCCGGCTGGGCCGAACGCTACGGCGTCCGAGCAGGCGGCGCCGTCCTGGTCCGGCCAGACGGGCACATCGCCTGGCGTCGCCCCCACCCCTATACCGACCGGTCCGGCGCGGAGGCGGCAGCGCTCAAGACGGCAATACGCACCGCCCTCTGCGCCGCGGGAGCGGGCGCAGATACGAGCAGTGGCTTACCTACAGCCTGACCTCCGCCGTACTGCGGGCGGATAAACCCGTTGGCAGAGCAGGACTGTTCGGAGCAGCCCGATGTAAGACCTCGATTGAAGTCTCAGTGGAGCAGGGAAGCGTGGCTCTCTCAGGCCTGCTGTACCTTCGATGAAACCAACAGCCATTGGCATATCCGCTGAGTAGGGCGCCCGGTGAGGGAACGGCGGATTCAAGCGGTCGTTGCAACGATGGGCTTTTCTGGATTTGACAGTAGTCGTTGCATGGCTTGGGCGGGGGTGATCCCGCCAAGTGTTTTGCGGGGCCGATTGTTGAGTTCGGTTGCCACTTCGAGCAGCCGTTCGGGTGAATGGATAGAAAGGTCGGTGCCCTTCGGAAAGTATTGGCGCAGCAACCCGTTCGTATTCTCGTTGGTGCCTCGTTGCCAGGGCGAGTGTGGGTCGCAGAAATAGATCGCCATCTTGGTCGCCAGGGTGATCTGCCGGTGCTGGGCCAGCTCGGTTCCCTGATCCCAGGTCAGGGACTTGGCCAGCCGTTCGGGAAGGGTTTTGATGGTTGCCAGCAGGCCATCACGAACGGTGATCGCGTTGTGGTCGCCGGGAAGGTGGACCAGCATGGTGAACCGGGTCTGACGTTCCACCAAAGTTGCAATCGCGGACCGGCAGTTCGACCCCAGGATCAGATCCCCCTCCTAATGACCGGGAACAGCACGGTCGGCCACTTCCGCAGGCCGCTGGCTGATCATGATCATGTCCGGGATCTTGCCCGAGTTTTTTGCGGCAGGTCGTCTTGGACGTCTGATCGCGCGGCCGGTGCGCAAGTGTTGATGCAGGTCAGCCCGCAAGTGGCCACGACCTTGAACATAGAGTGCTTGGTAGATCGTCTCGGGACTCACCCGCATCTCCTGCCGGTCCGGAAATACCACCGCCAGATGATCACTGATCTGTTCCGGACTCCATTTCACACACAACTTCGCCTGCACCAAGGATGCCAGTTCCGGGTGGTCGAACTTACTCCCCTTGGGGCGGCGGCCCCGATGCTCGGCCTGTTTCTGCGCAGCATACGGGGCATACCGGGTTCGTGCTCGCGGGCCGGTCTTGGATCCACCTCGGGCCAGCTCCCGACTGATTGTGCCGGCCGAGCGGCCCACTTCGACAGCGATCATCCGCATACTGGTCCCCGTCAGGTGCAGGTCAGCGATCTGCACCCGCTCCTCCACAGACAGGTAACGCCCCGATAGCTTCGGCTTCGGCAACGGAACCCGACCTCCTGTCGGTTGCCGCCAACGCCGTCCAGTTCGTCGATTCACCCCCACAGCATCACACGCCGCAGACGACGTCGAACCCCCGGCAACTAACACCCAGAACCGTTCCCGCTTCTGAACCAACGCATCCTTCGACCACACAGACAACACCTCACAGACAAACGAGTGTTGCAACGACCGGCTGAACCCGCCGTTCCACTACCGGGCGGTTCGCGTCAGGAGCCCGCTACACAGAACGCCATGATGGCCTGCTGCACGGGGAGCAGGGACGCTTTGAAGCGATGGCCTACGAACGCGCGATGTTCGATCGCGTCGGCGCTCATCTCCTGACCTCGCTGGAACGGCGGGCACGGGTTGAACTGCACGCCAAGAGGAGCGGTATCGAGGAGCGACGCTGTGATCTGGTACGACGCCAGCAGATCTGCGTGCGTACCTGGTCCATCGGTTATGAGCACATCTGCAGACCGGACCGCGGTTTCGAGATCTTCCACCCATCTCGCCCCGGGAATAGCAAGTTCGGCGGGGCAACACTGCACCAGATCGAGAGTCAGGACTCGGGCGGCTTCCTGCCAGGCGCGAGCGACGTTACCGTCCGCACCGACGAACACAAAGCGCAGAATCCGCAGGTCGCGCTGATCACGCAACGCATACAGGTCGGACAGCACCTCGCACGGGTGGTTCATGTCGGTCATCGCGTTGATCACAGGCAGAGCGTTGGCTGTCGCCAGTTCCTCGATCACGTCGATCCGAGCATGACGGACCACGAGAACGTCGGCCCACAACTTCAGGGAGCTCGCAACGTCCGCCAACGCCTCCGGTTTGTCGAGCGTCTCACTGGGGAACACGACCGGCTGCAAGCCCATCAGCGAAGCGCCACGCTCGAACGAGATCCTGGTGCGAAGGCTCGTCGGCGGGAAGAACATCACCGCAGAGCCCGAAAACTCTCGACCCGAGCCAGCACGGTAAGCATCTGCCAGGGCAAAAACTTGCTCGACATCATCAGCCGTCCACTCATCGAGTCGAACTAGATTACGCATCCGCCCACCCTATTTGACTACCGGACAGCGGCCGATAGCCGAACCTCTCCTGGGACAGTTGTGACGTATCCAAAATAGATTGGTCGCGCTGCTTCCACACGGCCCCACTATGAGTGCACCGCAATCGCGGTCCAACTCGACAGAAGCTTTCGGGCAACTCCATCCTGGGACTTGGTGTAGCTATTGCCGTGGAAGCCAACCGGCTACGCGGCCGTTGAACCAGTCTGGGCGTTCCAGCGGGATTCCGTGCCCACAGCCGTTGACAATCTCAATCTCACTGGCAGGCAGCGCTGTGTGAATGACCGCAGCGGAGTCACGCATCAAGGCGCGTTCTCGCCGTCCGACCATCACGAGTGCTGGACCGCGAAACTCTGACCACGCTGCCGGTAACTCGAATCGCATGTTGTCCCCAACGGCGGCGAGCAGCGTAGCTTTCGAAATGTGGGCACTTGTGTGAATGTAATCTTCCATCAGCTCCGGGGGCACAAATAACTCCCGAGCTTGCACTCGGGCGAACCTGCGATTTCGTGCCAGGGGTGCGGCAGCCCCCAGTGCGCGGAGAATGAGCCCCGTAAAGGGCATCGCTTTTGCCTGGGCGCTGACAACCATCGCCCGATCTACGAGTTCGGGGTACTTGGACGCAAGTTCGATAGTGAGCTGTGCGCCCAAGGAAAATCCGATGACGGCCGCGGGGGTCGAGCCGCCACACGACAGCACCTGGCGGAGAGCATCCACCGTCTCGGTGTGTGACCGGTACGGCTCATCGGCGCTCTGGCCATGGCCGGGAAGATCGGGCACCAGCACCTTGTACTCCGATTCGAGGCTCCCTCGAAGTGATTTCCACATCCACCCGGCTACCCCACCGCCGTGTAAAAGAAGCACTGGAGAGCCGTCTTGGGGACCGAAGCTACTTACATGCATAATGATGATGCTCTCACTAGGCCAGGCGGTCATGTTGAAGCGCCCGTATGCCGAACCTTGGGTTCATGCGGTGGTTGCAACACTTAGTGAATGGGTGTTGTGATTGTGAGATATTCGATTTTCGTTAGACCGGATCTGATGCAGGTCTTCTGGGCTCGGATGCAGGCGGGCGATTTCATCTCCGAGGCTGTTGAGCTGATTAAGACCAGCAGACGTACCGGGCACCGCATCCTGCTTGACGCTGGAGGGGTTCGACCTCGCCGTGGCAGGGATCTGAAGGGACGCTGCTTGAGCTTTGCGGAACGGGAAGAGATCGCATTACTGCGCATCCAAGGTCAAACATTGCGAGAGATTGGCGCGGCGGTCGGTCGGTCCGCGTCGACAATCTCGCGTGAGCTACGACGGAACCATGTGGTGGGGATCGGTTATCGAGCAACGAACGCTCACGCTCTCGCGTTTGACCGTGCCGCACGACCAAAGCCTGCGAAGCTGCACGTCAACACGGAACTGCGTGCGAAAGTGGAGCGGGACTTAGCGAAAAAGTATTCTCCGGAACAGATCGCGGGCCGGTTGCGAGTCGAATTTCCCGACAGGGAGGGAATGTGGGTGTCGCCGGAAACGATCTATCAATCTCTTTACGTTCAATCCCGAGGAGCGTTGAAACGAGATCTGACCAGCTATTTACGCACCGGTCGGGCCGTTCGCCGGCCATCCCGGAAAGTTGGACAGCGCAAAAACCGGATCCCGGACATGATCAACATCTCGGAACGTCCCGCGGAGGCTGACGATCGCGCAGTGCCCGGCCATTGGGAAGGCGATCTGATCATCGGCAAAGGAAACCTCAGCGCAATTGGGACCCTGGTCGAGCGCACCACCAACTACACGATGCTGCTTCATCTTCCCGATGGCTATACCTCAGACCTTGTGCGGGACGCTCTCACGGCGAAAATCAAAACACTTCCCGACTCCCTGAGGCACTCATTGACCTGGGATCAAGGAACCGAGATGGGGCAATGGAAAACCATCAGCATCGATGCGGACATCGATATTTACTTCTGCGACCCCCACTCGCCCTGGCAACGCGGAACCAACGAGAACACCAACGGGTTGTTGAGGCAATATTTCCCCAAAGGAACAGACCTCTCAATCCACAGCGCCGAAGACTTGGACTGGGTCGCCCAGGAACTCAACGATCGCCCCCGCAAACGATTAGCGTTTACCAAGCCGATCGAACTGATCGAGAAGCTCTTGTTGCAATAACCGCTTGAATCCGCCGAACGTCTAAAGCGACGCGAGTCCGGTCAGCTTTGCCGACGCCGATGAAACGGTGGGTATCAAGCTTCTAGAGCTTCTTGACCATTTCAATTTCGTTCTTGCTGGAGTCGAGGTTGTAGGGGACGGTGTGACCGGTGGCTACAAAGCCCCGGCGTTCGTAGGTTTTTCGTGCGCGAGAGTTCTCTTCGTGCACATGGAGAGTCAACTGGTCGCCCTCGGTGCGTGCCCAATCTTCGACGGCCGCTAACAAGGCATCGGTCAGTCCCAACTTGCTGCCACGAAAATCGGGGGCTACAGATACGCCCACGAGAAGGGGGCCGGTGTCGTGATCTGGTACGAATCCGGCCATCGTCCCGACCCAACGCCCAGACTCGGCAATTGCAGCGATCGCGATGCCGTGAGCACTTGCGCCGCGCCGTCCGCGCATCCTCCACTCAGCCTCGTCGTAGCTCAGCGCTTCCTCAAGCGATTCAGCAAATGCTGTCGGGGTATCGCGAATCATTTCCAAGCGCAGATCACGAACTTCACGCCAGTCAGCATCGGTTGTTGGACGGATTAAGAATGCGTATGTACTCACCACAGTGAGCCTAACTCAGGGCGCGAAGCCGGATCCGAAGACGAACGTCTTACGGAACGCTCAAACTTCGAGTCCATCGCGGATGACGGTGTGGCCGGATGGCCACTCCGACAGGGGCGCCCGGACAGACAGCGCCAGCGCTGGCCCGGTGTAGGTCTCGGGCTGCAGCTCGTTGTCAATCATGCGAGTCACCTGACCTGGAAGCTCTTTCCACCCAGCCCGTTCGTAGAACCGCACTACATCCGGGCGACAGGTCAAGAAGCCGAACGGCAGGGCCAGATCGTGGAAGCTGATCGACGCCTCTTCCAAGAGACGAAGTCCGATGCCAGACCGATGAAGCGAGGGATCGACACCAACCAATCCCACGTCCCCGACTAACAGACTCGAATCATCATTGATGCGGAGCATCCGTCTGAGAAATCCGAGATGAGCCACGGGCCGGCCCTCCGAGTACCCGATGACACGTCCTTCCGGACGCGCGCCTGACCAACTGCGACCCTCGGCGAACGTGGCGGCGTGATCCGGATATATGCGCGATAGAAGCGCTGCAACCGCATCGTGCTCGTCGCGTGAAAGATCTGCCTCCCACCGGAGTCTCCATACCAGGCCCACCATCACGCCAGGGTAGCCAAGACGCTGAGTGGGACAGGGCCCAGAGGCTTTGGAGCCCTCAGAAGGAACCTTGAATGCGACAACTCGCAATGCCCGGCAGCGGATCCGCCGTGTCGTTGGTTACTGAGAATTAGCTAGCGGCAGGTTAGTTGGTAGATGAGCGTCCGAATATTTTCCCTAGCTTGGGCAGCGGCAACTGGAGGGGGTATGCGATCCGCCGATCAATGAAGTCGTTGCTGGGCGACTATTTGCCGGTGTGTGGCGATGATGTGATCGAGCGCGCCCCGCATCGTGTCGAACGACGTCCAGATGAAGGTCTCTGTTACCTGCATCACCTCGAACAGGCCGTCGCGCTCCTCGACGAACCCAAGAAATCGTTCCGCCGCTCCGGCGGGATACCGAGAATCGCATACTCGCCAGGCTCGGCCGGATACGTGCTCGAGCGTGAACGCTTCGTCTAAGCGCTCGCGCAATTGGCGATCAATGCGTGCAGAATCGTACTGCCCCGTGTGGACAGAAGTTGTCAGGTCAGTCACTGTGGTCCTCAGCTCGCTCACATACTCGGCAGGCACCAAGGGCCGGAGTGACTACGGTCAGAGTCTCTCGACCGCCGCTGGATGTCAAGCCCGCCACGCTAACGTGTGACGGGCTCCGCCCGGGTGACATATTCAAGCTCCGATGACGCTCTCTTCAAATTGGGCAAACAGGTGGGGCTTCGCCTGCCACAGGTCGCTGGGAACTCGCCGGACTCCGCGGCGATAGACTGCGCGCGGGGAGACTAGTGCTTCCTGGACTCTTCCGAAGCTTGCCTGGGTTCTCCGGATCCATCGATGCTTTGTTGAAGGCACTTATGATCTCGGCGTCGTCCCAGGTGGTCGAGTTGGGCTTTGAGTCGTTGTGCGCACCGTTTGTGACTGAGCTCAAGGTCACCGGCGCGGCTATCTCTGTGTCGGCCCATCACGGCCGCCAATCCTCGGTCTGCGCCAGCGGCGGCCTCGCCGCCCAACTTGACACGCTCCAGTTCGAACTAGGCGAGGGCCCTCGCCGGGAAGTTCTCGCCTCGCGTTCCGCGGTCCTCTGTCCGGATGTGGCTGAGGTGAAGGACTCCTCCTTCCCCGTCTTCCTCGAGGCCGCTAAGGGGCTTGGGGTGGAGTCCATGTTCGCGTTCCCTATGTTGATGGGTGCAGCTCTGGTCGGCGTCGTTGATCTGTACTGCACCACAGCTCGTCCCGCTGATGCCGAATTCGTTGCACGCGCCATGCTCATGACGGGCAGGGTGGCGGGCGCCGCCGTGCAGAGGGCGCTGCACTCCGCTGAAAACCACCGCTCTGACGAGTCACCCCTGGCGCCTGCGCTGAGGCGAGAGGTTCATCAAGCAACCGGGATGATCATCTCCCAGTTAGGCATCACCGCCACCGAGGCCTTCTCCCGACTCCAAGGACACGCGTTCGCGTCCGAGAAACGGATCGAAGAGATCGCACACGATGTCGTATCGCGAACACTTACCTTCGCCGACCTCCCCGAATGAAATCCCAAAATGAGATAGGACAGGATCAGATGGACGGCACTTCGCGCGAAGCAGAGATTAATACCGCTTTTGTCACGGTTGCGGACACCCTCACGACCGACTACGACTTGGTCGATCTGCTGCACACCCTCGTTCAAAGCTGCGCCAGCATCCTGAGCATGGAAGCAGGCGGCCTCATGCTCGTCGATGGTGCCGGCGAGCTGCAGCTGATGGCCTCCACGAGCGAAGCTGCGGTTTTTGTCGAAATTATGCAGCTCAACGCCTCCACAGGGCCCTGCATCGACTGCTTCCGCACCGGCGTCGCCGTGTCCGCCGGCAACATTTCCGGCTTAACACTGTGGCCTGCTTTCCAAGCCGCCGCCCTGGAGCAGGGGTTCCACTCGGTTCTGGCTACACCGATGAAGCTGCGGGGAAAGATCATCGGCACGATGAATCTTTTCGGTGCGACGGTGGAGGAGGTAAGCCCGCGGAACGCAGCCGTCGCTCAGGCCCTGGCTGATGTTGCAACAATCGGCATTCTCCAGGAGCGCGTGATTCAGGAGGGACACGTCGTAGAGGCGCAACTACACCGGGCCCTCGACAGTCGGATCCTCATCGAACAGGCCAAGGGCGTCATCGCCAACGAACTGTCACTCAGCATGGACGAGGCGTTCGCTCTGCTTCGAAAATATGCTCGCGACCGGAATCTGACCATCCGATCGGTCTCCGAACACATCAGCAATCGAGAGATAACTGTGCAACACATTTCGGCCGCCTCTCGAGCCTGAAGTCTCGTCTGCGCTGATTCTTCCAAACCGTAGGACTATGGCCATGGGAGGCGTACTGTTCAACTAGTTGCTCCAATCCTTGGCAGCGGAATATCTGTCCGCTTCTGACCAAGGACCGAAATGGCAACCCCAACCACCTCCGCCCCGACCCGACGTTTCCCCTTCCGTCACGGCGCGACCGCAACGATGACAACCTCCCGGAGCAGTCAGGCGTCGCCGCGGAAATTTCCTCCGTCCGTTATCGCCGCGCCGACCGAGGTGGGCTGATGCGCGGCCCACAGCTGTTCACCGTGGACGGCACTGGCGTCACCCAAATCGCAGACTCGGACGAGACTGCGGACGACCTCGATGCACAACTGAGCACTGAGACTGCGGGAACCGCATGAGCGACACCGCCCCCGCTGTCGACTCCCACGAGACGTCCCGCGTGCTGTACGCGGTGGATCGCATCGCCACATGCGTCGACCCGGCGAATATCGACCTCACCGGAACCGTTTCGGTGCCGGTGCTTTTGCCCGTGGTCCCGGCCAACGCGTGACCTTGACCTTGACCTTGACCTTGACCTTGACCTTGACCACAATATGTCAGCCGACTTCCGCACAAGCACGGCACCAATAAAAAGGAAATTCCATGACGTAGGAACGCAGGTTCGTCACCGTCAACCCGCTGTTCGCCCGACCAGGAGAGACTAAAGTCGCCGCCAAGTACAAAGTCTCTAACGATAAGATACTGCCGGAAACGGCGTACCAGATCGTCCACGACCAGACCATGCTGGACGGCAACGCCCGCCTGAATCTAGCGACATTCGTCGGCACGTGGATTGATGACCACGCCAACCGTCTCTACGCAGAGTCGTGCGACAAGAACATGATCGACAAGGCCAGCCTATGAGCCACGTATTTGAAAGCATGGGAACAGTCGCATTCCTCAATCTCCCTGACTCGTCGTTGAGTATTGCGGACGCCGAAGCCCTTCGGAGATTATTCGACCGCGATCATGAACGCTCAAGCTGCGGGCTGGGGGTCTTTGAGGTTCGCGAGGTGGTCATCGGATTATGTGGGCTTTCAGGCGCAGGAGGACCACCGTCAGAGCGCACTGGTGCGGAACCTGTGGCAGAACCCTTTCTCTCAATCACCTTCCAGACGTTCCATAGCCACGGAAAGTATTGTCGACGAAGGTTTCATAAGTGCAACAGTCTTAGTTGATAGATCACCAGACGGGGTTGGCAATCTTGAGGACGCTATTGGGCCCCAACAAAGTCAGCGCGAATGTCCCCCGCATCGTTTCGGCCTGGATGGCTCGCCGCACAATTGTTGTCACGGTCCTCATCGGATGCCTCTCTGCGTTCGCCGCGTGGTTGCGCGTTCCAACGATCGCGCGCGACACTTTGTGGGCGGAGGACGGTCGGAACTTTCTGCAAGACGCGCTGAGTTTTGGTCCCTTGGATTCACTCTTTCTCCCGTATGCGGGCTATCTGCACACACTTCCACGAATTGTTGCCGCGTTGACGGTTCAATTTGTACCCGTCCAATTTTTTGCACTGTCGATGACAGCTGGCGCCTGTCTGGCGGCAGGAGTGATGGCGTCGATCATCTACCTCTGCACTAGGGATGTCGTCTCCTGGGTGCCAGCGCGCGTGCTGATTGCTTCGTTAACAGTGCTGGCACCGCTTGTTCCTCGGGAAGTGCTCGGCAACATGGCGAACCTGCACTCCCTGGTGCTCTGGACGATGCTGTGGGTGCTGCTGTACCGGCCGCGTACCCGCGCAGGCAGATACGCACTGACGGTATTTGCGCTTCTCGGGACGCTGACCGAGATAGAGTCCGTGTTTCTCCTTCCGCTGTTGTTGTGGCAGCCGAAAGACCGTCGCCGGTGGACCGTTCGCAGCGCCTATCTTCTCGGCGTCGCCATTCAACTGACCGTGACCGTGATCGTCCCGCGCGGCCACAACGGCAACCCTCCGGTGGGATTTCCGTCGATCCTGTACGGGTACCTGATCAACAGTGTCGTCCCGCTGTGGGTCCCGCAAAACTCCATCGGAAGTGCCGTTGCGTGGGGCGGAACGCTGCTCTGTCTCGCTCTGCTGGTTCCGTTCCTCATCGCGCTGTTCATCACACTCAAATGGGGCTCGGCCGTTCAACGAGTTGCTGCGATAGCTTTGGCCGCGGGCTCCGCGGTCGTCTATTCGGTATCGGTTATCGAAAACCCGAGCTCGATTTATGACTACGCCGGCATGTCGGCAGCAGCGCTCCGAACGCTCTGGCTGGCCCGATACGGCGTCATCCCCTCGATGATGCTCTGCTCCCTGCTGCTCCTGGCGGCGGGAATCATCATCGCGCGACGAAACGCCGTGTCCGGCTCAGAAACGAAACGACGTCCTACCCAAAATATGTTCATTCAACTTGCAGTAGCCGGAATGGTTGCGCTGTTGCTTGTGCAGTTTGTCCCGCAAAACACCCGACGCTCCTCCGGCCCGCAATGGCAGCCACAAATCGCAGCGTTAAAAAGCGAGTGTCAGCGTGCCGCAGATTCCCATTCGGTAGCAATTGATGAAACCATCCACTGGCATGTTGATGTCCACTGCAGGCGCATCGAATAACAATTTCAATCCCCTAAAGGCGAAGCACTGCGTCGAAGTAACCGACTGAGCATCGGTTCTGGACTGCGATCAGGTTCTGGGCTGAGATCAAAGAACCCGTGCTCCTGTCGGTGTTCACGTGATGGCGCGAGTGGACTTCAGTCGCTTCGTCCCGGTCAGCCACTGGGAAGCTGCGGTCCGAATGGACAGCACGCCGAGCAACCAGGGCACCGTTAAGGCAAGAGCAAATATTGTCCAGTCGGGAACGGTAGGAAAAAATCTGAGCATCAGCCATAAAACCAGCGGGTGGACGAGCACAACGGTGAACCCGGCGTAAGCGAACTGGGTTGCCAAACCGCTGACCAATTTAGGCAAGTGACTGAATGTGACTTCCGTCAGGAGAACCAGAGCGAAAGAGATCGCCGCGGCAACTAACACGCTGACCACCGGTGTGCCGAAGTTACCCACTTTGATATCAAGCGGTGAGTCAATGCCGGTGGCGATCAGAGCAGCAGACACCGCCATTAAAACGCTGCCCAGAAGAGCTGGTTTTGCAATACGTGACCTCATCTGCGCTGCGAAAGTTCCGAGTAACACGAAGATAAGACACGGGAACGCCGAACCGATCGACAGCGGTGTTTGAGCAAGCGTGTTCCCCGCAACATAACCCAGGAGCGAACCGGCAGCCCCGACAGCCCAGACAACTACCGGCGGGAACCGCCCAAGTAATCGCAGCAGCATGACGGTGAAGAACAATGCCGAAACAAACCAGAACGTCGTATAGGGCATTGCCGACTGTTCGCCGTTGTAAAAAGGGCCAAGAAGCCGCCCAATGCTGAACTTTTCCAGCGTCGCATCCAACAAGACAAACGGCACCGCAATCAGCAGCATCCAGCTGACGTAGGGCAACCCAAGAGTTCCCACCCTCTTCGAAAGCTCCTCTGTGAGGGTTCGGCGGTCGGACCAGAAGTACCCTGCGAGAAAGAAAAACAACGGAACATGCCAAGTGAAAAAAAGCGGCCGAACAAGGGACGTGTTGAGAGTATGACCGGCAACAACGGCAACAATACCTAACACCCTTACCCCATCGATCGCGCCAGACCGAGATGACATTTCCCCCACCCCTTCATTGTCTCGCACCAAACTATCCGCTTATTTATTCAACCAATAACGTTCCCCAGACTGTGGTTAATAGAACCCGATTTCGTCCCGGCACTTGCGACGCTGCTAAAAAAAAGCGAATGACATCCAGCGGACAATAGCGGCATCGCCTTTGGGCCACCACGCGCTCGCGTGCTGACACCGCCCGTGAGCCGGACCATCACCGGACACTTTCTCGGCCTGAATCCTGTCTTTTCACCAGGAAGAACGCGGCAGAAAATCCGGGACGATTCACAGGCCTTCAGGGACTGAGCGTGCTGGTGCTGAGTTCTGTGGGAAGCCCGGTGGAATGGAGCTTGTGCGTGGGCTTTGTTCCGGTGTCACGGGGCGTTTTACCTGTCGAAGCGAGCGCCCTCGGGGTTCTGTGGGATCAGTACGAAGACGAGCAGGATGATCGGGCCAACGATCGGTATTAGACCGAGGAAGTACAACGCGCCGCTGCGGTTCGTGTCGTGAAGACGACGCCACGTCAGGGCGAGGCCAGGCACTAGCACTGCGATTCCCCAGATGACAGACAGCGCCACGTAGATGCCGTACCCCGGGCCCATAGTTAGCGAGCCAGCGGCAGTGGGCGGACCATAGATTCCGCCCGCCAGGTTTCCAATGATGAAGAAGATGGCGGCGACAACGACGCTTATCAGAACCCACCACCAGTACTCGCTACGGCTGGCGCGACCACTGAAAGTGGCGTACTTTCGCCAAAATCGTGAGAACGCGATGCTCAGGGATGCGCCGTAGTACGGTGCTGAAAGGGGTACGGCGCCGGTGACCGGTTCAGTATTCGACATTGACTTCCTTAGGTATCTTCTCGGATAACGTGGAGTGAATCTCAACAGTTAATCGCGTTGTTCCCATTACAGTCCGTCGGCGCGCCGACTGTGTCTGCTTTACGCGAACGAAGTCCGTTCGGACAAAGCATGAGCGATTGCCCTTACCTGGGACGATTACCGGGCGATTTTTGCCGCCATCGCGACATCCCGCGTTCGACCTCTCGTCGACCGGTTCGGGCGCCCGTAAGCGGACCCTCACCGGGCACTTCCTCGGCTTGAATCCTGTCTTTTCAGCAGGAAAAACGCGGCACAAAATCCGGGACGGTTCAGCGCTCCAACTGCGGACCACGGGTTTGGGCTGCTGCGAGGATTTCGGACAGCGGATTTGATTGATTTTCTACGCTGCCGTGGTCGGCTGTTGGTAAGCGTAATGCACTTCGTTGGGCCGACGATAGCCGAGGCCTGAATGCCGGCGGCGGCTGTTGTAGAACCCTTCGATGTAGCGGATGATGTCACGCCGGGCCTGCGCTTTGGTGGCGTAGGCGGTGCGGTAGACGCGTTCGTTCTTCAACGCCGAGAAGAACGATTCGGCCATCGCGTTATCCCAGCACACGCCCGTCCTGCCCATCGACGAGCGCATGCCCAAGCTGGCCACCAGTGTCCGGAAATCGGTTGAATCTGCCAACGCTGCCGCGGTCCGAGTGCCAGATCGCGTCGGGCTCGATCAGCGTTGTCGCCGCCGCGTTCTTGAGCGCGTCAGCGACCAATTCGGTGCGCATATGATCGGCGATCGACCAGCCAACAACTTTCTTCGAGTAACAGTCGATCACGGTGGCCAGGTAGATGAAGCCCTGCCAGGTGTGAATGTAGGTGATGTCGCCGACGAACTTGCGCCCCGGGCGGTCGGTGGTGAAGTTCCGCTTCACCAGATCCGGCATGGACGCGGCGGCCGCGGCATCCGCCTCGGTCGTGACCCGGAACGGACGCGGCTGACAGGCGACAAAGCTCTCGGCACGCATGATCTGGCGCACCAGCTCCGGGGAACACTCGGTGCCTTCCTCGGCCAGGTCGACATGGATGCGGCGATACCCGTAAGTCCCATCGGACGCTTCGAAGAAGTGCTGGATTCGAGCGGTCAACGCTTGTCTGCGGGCCGCGGTGGCCGACTGTGGGCGGCCTACCCAGTGGTAGAAACCCGAGGTCGATACCCCCAACCACCGGCACATCTTCACCACCGGATTCAGGTTCCCCGGCGCCTTCTTCTGGGAGTCGACATACTCGTACTTGGCCATCACCGCTGCTCCCGCGCGAAGTAGGCCGTCGCTTTTTTCAGAAACGCGGTCTCCGCCCGCAAGTCCTGATTTTCCCGTTCGAGTTCCTTCAGCCGGGCCTGTTCCGTGACCGTCAACTCGGTCTCCGTCCCGCCGTTAGCCTCCCGATACTTGATCAGCCAGTTGCGGAGGGTCTCCGGGCCCACACCGTAAGCGACCGCGACGTCCTTGATCGATTTCGAGGTGGAGATCACCTCACGGCACAACTCGTCTTTGAACTCCTGAGTGAATCGCCTGCGCAATGCGGACATGCTGCTCTCTCTTCCAGTAGCACCCTCATTTTAAGAGGGCCCACTGTCCGAGATCTCCGGAGCAGCCCAGGCCGCCCCGTTAAGTGGGGCTATCGGGTACTCCCTTAGGCTGCAAAACTTGAGGAGTTGTGTCGTATTTGCGGCAGGCCGTAGCTCCGGATGCATGGTCATTTCATCGGGGTCAGTTCGCCACATCCGAAGGCCAGACAGAGAAGACATCTGTGGTTTTCCAGAACGGCGAAAGTGGTAAAACCGCGCTGCGGACGTTCTTTGTCGATATTGTCATGTTTTGTGCGCATCCACTGTTGCGGATGCCGCTTGCGTTATACAGACAAGAGGTCA
The DNA here is from genome assembly GCF_035984695.1 of Glaciihabitans sp. GrIS 2.15. NCBI lineage: Bacteria > Bacillati > Actinomycetota > Actinomycetes > Micrococcales > Microbacteriaceae > Glaciihabitans > Glaciihabitans sp. GrIS 2.15. The sequence goes on along the minus strand of NZ_JAXCHU010000018.1, from coordinate 25,108 downwards.
ATTCGGGCCCATTTCCGGCAGACGAGCCGGAATTTGTTATTGCCGGCCCGGACCCTGACCATCTGCTATTCATCGGTGATGTGGCAGTTGCCGGATACGGTGTTATGGAACACGGGATGACCGTTGCGTCCCACACAGCTCGACTGATCTCCCACGATCGTAGGCGCGGATGCCGGTGGGCAACTATCGGCGCTACCGACCTCACCATCGCGAAGGTGGAGCGAATGGATGATCTGGGGGCCGCCGACGTTGATGTAGTCATCATCATGTTGGGTATCCCCGACGTACTGCTCGCCACAAGCTCAACACGGTGGGCCGCCAATCTGGGGACGGTCATAGATCACATTCAGGATCGTGCCGCAGCCGATTGCCGCATTATTTTGGCCGCAATTCCCCCGATGGGTGACTTTCAGGACATGCCACTGTGGGTACGCAAATTACTGACACTGCAAATCCACCGTCTCAATCAGGTCACACTGGCGGCTTCCGTGCACAGACCCAACACCGTATTCGTACCATTCCCGGACTTGCGGGTCGGAAAAATGTTCGTGGGGGACCTTTTTTCCTGGAAAGCACTTCATCAGATGTGGGCACGCGTAATCGCAGCGGCAACGATGACAGCCCTGGATGAAGCTGGCAAAACGGGCCCACACCTCACAGATGGAGACTGACCCCAGTTGTCAACCTCCACCCCCACACATCACCTGGCACTGCTATCGGTTTGATTGACTCAACCAAATCGTCAGCAAGCCCTCTCCCCAAGCGTTCGCAGTTCGGCGCGAATAGTTGCGACTCGGCCCGCCAGCGAGCTGCTAACTTTTTGGGACACACAAGTTTGCGAGACATTGCCTGTTCATGGCCGCACTATGGACGATGACTGGACGGCATTTCCCGCCATCGCGAGAGCACGCTTTGGACCACTTTTCAACCTGATCGGCTGCCCGCAAGCGGAACCTTGACCGGCCACTTTCTCGGCCTGAATCCTGTCTTTGTCAGAACGAACGCGGCGCAAAATCCGGGACGACCGACCTATTCGTTTGCGCTGAGCAGGGTGAAGTACTGGGTGGTCTCGCCTACAGTCCACGTTCGCAAGAGGTAGGACAGATGCAGGCTAGTTTTCACCCACGAGATATCCTTTGCGCGAAACCCTTCCGGTGTCGTTGCCGTATCGTCTGCCCTAGTTTGCGTCCACCCGCCCGCGGCGAGGGTCTGGGAAAAGTAGGCAAGTACTTCTAGCTGGGTGTGAATGGTGGTGGCTGATTTTCCGGTAACGGCGACGGCGCCCTTACTGACGTAGTTCCCGGGGCTGCCGCCGTAATTATTAGTGTGAACATCTGTGCTGCCGGGGTAAATCAAACCTGATTCCGGCAGCAGGTGCAAAGTGTTGACGTCATACCCACCCGGGACCACGCACCCTGTCAGCAGCAGCAGGCTGATACCGAGAACGCTCAGCCCCGAAAACAGACGGCGCGGTTTTGCCATGGGGAGGCTTTGCCGCCGAGTTACAGTCACAACAACGACTATCTACGGAAGGTTGGGGTCGGGGGTGTTGTCGGTAAACCATGTCCCCGAGAGTTCCGTAATGAGGTCGTTCGTATCGCCCGTGGGCGAGACCCTGGTGCGACAGCTCCCAAAAGGATGCCCGCAAGCCGAACGACCAGCGGTTTTCAACGGACGCCCATCCACAAGCCCACGCCCATCTCGTTCGAGAAGTCGATTACGTTCGCCAAATGGTGTCTCTCGATCCCTGGGAATTTTGACGGAGTTCCAGTGGCTGGTGGCACTCATCTTGCGTGCACTCGCCGACTTCTTAACATTCAACATCCTGAGCTGACGAGGGTGTCTAGCAGGCATTCTTTGCTTACGGTCGGCGATCACCGGCGCCGCCCTCATTCCGTGATGCCGAGGCCGCGTTCGCGCTCTTCGTCCAGAAAATACTCGAGCAGTGTCGAGGTGAGCAGGTTGACTGCCGCAACGAGTTGCGTTTGAGTGCGCAGCACACCAGTGGCAACTGTATCGAGGCGGGCGAGTTGATCTTCCCGATTGGCGAGAATCCCGGCACGCTGCTCCTCAGCAATAGCGGCCATAGTGTCACTGATCGCCATCATCTCGCCGGCAAGGGCCTCAGCGCGGTGGCGGTCAAACATAATTTCGATCCTTCAGTTGGAACTAAACAACAGGTGCAGGCAAGAGCCTGCCATTCGTATCAATTACAGTGTCAAAATATGGCCGTCAGTTCTCAGATAAGCCGAGAGGGGATCTGCGTCAGGTGATCAAAAAATCAGCCTCGTCCCCAACGTCAATTCTCAATATTCGCGCGCAATAGCGGTGCCACGACAATCTCACACGCGTAATCCCCGCATCTAACATCCGACGCAGATCGTGGTAAATCGTTGCCGCATGACGGGTATCCAGTCCGTCGAAAACGTCAGAATCGAACAAAGCCGACGCTAACCCCCTGATTGATTTCTGCCTCCGGGTTGGCTCCACGCAGTGAGGTAAGTTTAATAATGGTGAGGCATCCAGCGGCCATCGATTATGTCCTCATCCCGGTGCCGCTGAGATGCTGAAGGATGACTGAACACCCGGTGCGTGAACCTCACATACCAGCCACTATTCATCGATGTTCGTTCGTTGATAGCGGTTGATTTGGACTGGGTGTGACCGTGGGCCGTGGAACTGCTATTGCCCGGGCTCGGAGCTTCCGTAACACGCCACCTCCGGGTGCCGCTGAGATGCTGCAGGTTGACCATGGGTCCGAGACGTAAACCCACCCCCAAACGCTGTTCACTGTACGACGATTTGCCTCCTGCGCTTGTTTTGGATTGGACGTGACTGCGTGTGTGGTCGAACTGCTGTCGCCCTGAGTCGGAGTCGTTGCGATGATCACACTCCCATCCGCGCCGTTTCCGCTGGCGGGTTTGCACATCTGGAAGAATCCGTCGGCCTCAATCTTTGCCACGCGAACGTTCCCGAGAGTGTCGTCGCCTTCAGCAGCGTCACGGCTGACTTGAACCTCCTCACTGTTCTGATCCTCGAAGAAGAACGGCTCTGTCGCGGGTTTTGCACCCCGGACTCGACACTTGATGACCGCGCAGCAACCCTCGAGCGCCTGATCCACCGACGCCCTCCATGCCGGTCTACGAGCCGCTTGCGATTTACCGTCCTAAGAGTCCGTTCATACTTCTACGGCGAGGACGTGGACCATGTTTCGCCGTAGCAAGCCGCTGATGAGGCGGAGGGTGTTGGCGGGTGACCAACGACAGCATGACCAGGAGCGGGTGTCTCTGGCCCGTCAGGACGGTCGACGCTTTTACATCACCTGGCTTGTACTTGGTCCCGGGATTTTGGCGATGCTTGGCGAGAACGACGGGCCAAGCATGCTTTCCTATGCCGCCGACGGCACCCAGTACGGTATCGGCTTCTTCCTACCCTTCATAGTGGTCCTGTTCGTTCTGGCGTATGTGTGCCAGGAGATGAGTATGCGCGTCGGTGCCGCTACCGGGCACGGATTCGGATACCTCCTCACTCGCCGGTACGGCAAAACATGGGGATGGTTCGGCGCGATCGATCTAATCCTGACCAACCTTGTGACCTTAGTCTCGGAGTTCATCGCAATCCGGATTGGTTTCACCTATTTCCACCTGCCCGCCGGTGCCGCGGCCGCCTCCGGAGTCGCACTTGTCGTGTTCACTCTCGTCGGACGTCGATACCGCGGGTGGGAACGTATCGTCCTTGGCCTGGCCCTATTTAACGGCTTGTTCCTTCTGACCGCGATTCTCACCAAACCGGATGGGGCCTCTCTGGCGCACGCTTTTGTGACCTGGTCCCCTCTGCCCACCGGGAGTATTGTCACCCTGTTGCTCCTTGTCACCTCCACGATCGGTGCAACAGTTACCCCGTGGATGGTGTTCTTCCAGCAAAGCGCCACCGCCGATAAGGGTATGACCGCACGTGACGTCAACCAAGGTCGCTTAGATACAGCCATCGGGGCAGCCCTAGCCGCGGTGTTCGGCTGCGCCGCTCTTATCGTCGGCGCTTCCATCGCCTCCAGAGCACATTCTCACATTGACCTCAGTGCTCTCAACTTCCCGGCGGCAATCGCCGCACACTCAGGACAAGTTGCAGGGATGCTCTTCGCTATCGGCCTCATCGAAGCCGGCGCTGTCGCACTTCTCACCATCTCAGCCAGCACCGCCTACGCGATCGGAGAAACACTGGGCAGGAGCGGCACGATGAACATAGCGGGACGGCAGGGTTTTGTGTTCTATGCAGTCAACACTGCTGCTGTGACGGGCGCAGCATCGATCATTTTGATCCCCGGAGTTCCACTTATCGCGATTGCATTGAATGCCAATGTCCTCGCTACAGTTCTCCTCCCGGTGACGCTGATCTTCCTCGTCATGCTTGCTAACGATCGCCACCTCATGGGATCTCTTACCAATAATCGATCGACAAATATCGCCGCCGGAATTGTCATCGTCCTTATCGGCGCATGCGCGACGGCTTATACGGTCACCGCTTTTCTTCAAACCTTTCATGCTTTGCCAGGATCGTGATGACAGCCCAAGACCAGTTCGACAATCACGAGCCAGCCAGCCACAGATCCGCGCCGGCAGAGAAACCGGGTGGAGGTGACGTTATTCCTGTTGGACTAGCGGAGCTGACTCCTCGGACCCGTGTAGCTCTCTGGGTGCTGCGTATCGCGGCGCTGATATTGACCGGGATGGTAATCGTTATCTTCATCGCCCAGCTTCAACCCCGCTGAAGACGTCTGCGTGCATCCCAGGCCTGGTGGCCCTATGCGGCAGAAAAAGTAAAACCCGGCACTGCTGGCAATATTTTGCGGTGACGCGGTGAGAGCGAGGTTTTTTATTTTTACGGCGTTATTTGACGCAAGGTATCGATCCGGAGCTCACGGGTGTAGCCCATTCTTTGGAGACGTCAGGTGCGGTAGTTGCTCTCGGGACGACCGCTGAGCTGGCCGGCACAGGGGTTGAACCCTTCGTGGGCTTTGCTGTCGAGTGGGGTGTTGAAACGGGAGTCGGTTTAGCGGTCGGTGATGCAAGGAGCTGTGTAACTTCCGCACGGACTTGTACAAGGTCGACCAGGTTCACATCCTTCCCGCCGACCGTGGCGAAACCGGCAATTGGGAGCGTGACAAAGGTGATGTTCCCGCCGGCGAAGCTTTGAGCATCGTGGGCGAAGCTGAGGAGGTTCAATCCGGAGTCGATCGCGATATTTTGTTTCGCAGCGGCAATCAAACTGCTGAGGGTTTCGAAGTTCGTAAACGTGCCCTCCTGCTTCAACTTGTAGGCGAGCGAGATGATGAAGGCCTGCTGGCGACGTGCACGGTCAAGATCGGTGAAATCGAGGGCAGCATTATTGCTATCTCGACGTTGTCGCACGAAGCTGACTGCTTGCGCTGCACTCAGCTGCTGGTTACCCGCCTGGAAGTTCGCCCCCGAGTAAGGATCGGAGGTGGCCTCGTTCAGGCACACTGAGACGGGCTGCACAGCCTCAGCCACCTGGTAGAACGCTGCCATCGTCACTTCAACGAAATGGTCGATCGCCACACCACCGAGAAACTGAGACACGGTGGTGATTTCCTCCTGCCGCGCCGCCGTGCGCGCCTGTTGATAGATATCAGAGCGAGAGAGTTTTGTAGTGTTGAGGAGACGATTGAAAGTCTGATCAAGCTCAAGGCCGTATGCTTCCTTAATTTTCGACTTGGACTCACCGTCAGGGCTGCCGGGTAAGTCGGCGTAGTCGTCTCGTGGAATAGAAATCCCCACAGCAGGTGCACCATTGCCCGGAATGTGAATGAGCATCAACACATTTGTGTTGTAACCGCCGTCAGACCCGTTTCCGGCATGCAAAGCGTCGTAGATTTCTGCGGGAAGAGGCTTTCCGTTCTCGTCTAATCTGCTGTCCAACCCCATAATCAGGATGTTGCTGGCCCCGGTATCTTGCGGTACACCAGGTGTCGGTATCGCCGTCGGCATGACGACTGTCGAACGGTGAATGCTGCCCGCGAGGGAGTTGTACTGGTAGACCACGAACCCAGACGCCACCACCACCATCACCAGCAGCCCAGCCCCGGCAACCCACAAAATGCGACGCCCTCGGCGCGGTGAGTTCTGCCTTGATCGGTGGCGCATCGTCGAACGTGGCGAGGGATCTGGTTCAGGCTGCGCACGCGGGGCCATAGGACTTCCATTCTTTTCAAAACCCAGTCATGGAGCGACCCCGACGTCCTGATAACGCCATAATCGCCCGATCACTGGGTGAGGTAGGGGCAAATCAGTTCAGCCAGCGCACAGCCGACTACCGCCATCGCGCTTTTTTCCCGACAGTGCATTCGACACGAAAGTCATCTTGACCCTGTTTTTTTGAACACGCTTCACGCCGACATACGGGGCACGCGACGAATGACACCGCAAAAAAGTGCTCCTGGAAAAACCCGTAGTCCTCAACCTCACAAAAATGACATTGGAGCAACCGAACGGAATAACTCCGACGAAAGCCCTGAGGTTTGCTCCTCGACTGTTTGGTTCCTGCTGTTGAGCCCACTTGTTCCAAGCCGGATCAGGGCCACCCCAACTCCAGGTCGTTGGGGGAGTTGTGTGGCATGCTTCCCGCTGACGTTCGGTCGGCACCCACGGACCGGATGCCGACCGAACTCATTCTGAAAGCTCAAGTGATCAATTGAGTGCGTAACCCCGCACAGCTGATGTTGCCTGCTCGTGCGGCCCGGCTACTGCAGGAGTTTGAGGAGGTCGTCAGCGATTTCGGTGGGATCGGTTTGTCCGCCGAAGGTGACGACGCGGAGGTGTTTGTTGTTGGCTTCAATTTTGCGGTAGCTGGCCAGGGTTGCGTCATGGTCAGCGCCGAATCCGAGGACCGCGACGCAGACGTAGGTTGTTCCTTGAATTTTTGCTATCTCGGCAGCAAACTCTTCTGCATCGGTGGCTTCACCATCGGTGATGACCAGGGCAAGCAGGGCTGGACGGTCCTGTTTTGGGCGGTCGCCGAATTCCTCCAGGAATGTATCAACAAGAAGATTCCATCCCGGCATGATTTGCGTCCCACCACCCCATTGGATGTCGTCCCATTTGCGCTTCCAGTTGGCGGAGGAGAGGTCGTCGAGGCTTTCAGCATGATCGGAGAACAGGATTGTCATGAGCCCGCCGGCGTCTTCACCGGCGGCGGCTTCACCCTCGGCTTGGGAGTCTTCCGCCCCAAGGACTTCGACGATTCGCCCTAATGCTTCACCGATTACGCTGAGTCTTTGAGCTGACGCGCCCTCAGCGGCCGGCCACGACATTGAACCGCTGGTATCCAGCAGAAGCATGGGCTCCTTTTCCACTCCAGCGTTCACGATGGGGCTGAGGTCGTTGACCGATGGTTCTGTACTGCTCATAAGGGGTGCCTTCCAGTTGGGTTGAGAAAAGTCGAGTCGTATTGTCAGGATCAAAATTTTTTAGCTGTTCAAACGATCTGCTGCGCTTTGGCCCTTGGGTGGCTCATCCTTGGTGGGCCGATCAGGGCCTTTGCTCGCTGCCCGCGGCGACGTGATCGCTTGGCGTTCTGGTGCAGCTGCAACTGCAACTGCAGAACCTTGGGTCCACGCTGCGAGGATGTCATCCGCGCCGGCCTCATGAACCAAATGCTGCTCATGAATTGCGGACACGTTCGGGTCAGCGCCGGCAAGTTCAGCGTGAGCGGACTCCTGCGCATGTTGAGCATGTACACGGTCCCTTACTTGATCGAAACTTGGAGTGGAACGGCTTGTCATCGAGGTCACTGATTTCATGGCCTCGTTCATGTTGTGTTCCATTGCGGCCTGATCGATCTCCGCGTCAAGAACCGCGGCTTCGTCCATCTTTTGCCGCAACAGCTCGCCATTTTCCGCAAAGGTACTTTTCGCCTCTTCGGCTCGAATTTTTCCCGCGTCGAACATTCTCTGCTCGGCAACCAACCGCCCACGAACAGCATCCAGCCGATGCGCGATAGCCCTAGCCGCATCAAGATGACCCGCTTGGGCGGCAGCCCTCCCTTGCGATTCGAGTTGCCGTTCAGCTTCCAGATCAGCTTCCAACTTTTCGCGAGCCAAATTGAACTGCCCGATCACCACCGCGCAAGCCTGCTCCAACCGGTCGTGATCCTCCTCAAGTTGACGGATACTGACCTGCAGAAGCACATGCGGGTCCGTCCGATCATTGATGGCCCGGTCCGCTCTCGCCTTGACGATTGTGTTCTCTTTCGCGAAAATCTCGCTCCACCTAAACGGCATAACCACTCCTCCTCGACATAACGGCGAGCGTAACGCCGCAAACCTAAAAATTGGCTGTTCACAGCCGAAACTAATTCATACCGAACGTCGCAGCGGCCTGCCCCGAAACCTTGCCAGTCGGTTAAACCGATTAAAATTCATCTGCTTCAGCGGGAGTAGTGAGGACTGGAGGTAAGCCCGCCAAGAATTCGGTAGGTTTGCCCGTACCTTGAGCTCGGTTGTGATGGCACGGCGAAATACGGTGGCACAACATTTATGCCGTCCGGCTGGGGTATTCTAAGCCGCGCACCGCCCTAGCGGCATGCCGGGAGAGGTGTTATGAGTCGTCGAAGTGCTTCCTCGCAGGCTCTACCCGCGCATGCCACCGCACCAATGCGTCACGGTCGGGTGCATCACCCACATCCGATACTGTCGATCGTCAAGCTGCTCGCCGGGTTGACCGCGGTGTTGATCGTCTCCGTGACCGCTGTCGCGGCGGCCGCGGTCTACGGCACTGTCTCCAACATTCCGCCCGGCATCCACCTCACGCACCTGGCCGGAGCTTCCCTTGCGCCAGCAGCACCATCGATCGGCCCGATAACCGGTGAAGTCAATATTGTCCTGGCTGGAAGCGATACTCGCACCAACCAGGTTGGGTATCAGAGCAAAGACCAACTCGCGGGCAGTTCCGGCGCCGGTAACAATGATGTGACGATGCTGCTTCACATTTCCGCCAACCACACCAGCGCAACTGTGGTGAGCTTCCCGCGGGACCTGGTGTCAATTCCCCTGTGTGGCAAGAGCATCTCGCACGCCATGTTCAACACCACCCTCGCGATCGGGCTGTCCTGCACGGTAAACACCGTCGAGAAAATGACCGGGCTAACGATCCCGTACGCAGGGATAATCACCTTTAACGGGGTTACTGGCCTGTCGAACGCTGTCGGAGGCGTGACCGTGTGCCTCGCCACCCCGATCAAAGATCTCTATACCGAGCCGCAGCTTGATCTTGCTGCAGGGCAACAAACACTGGTGGGAGACATGGCACTGTCGTTCCTGCGCAGCAGACATGGAGTGGGGGACGGCAGCGACCTTGGACGGATCAGCAATCAACAGATTTTTCTCTCCGCCCTCACCCGCAAAATCGTCAGCGGTGGTGTTCTGAGCAACCCGCTGACACTGTTCAAACTCGCCAACGCCGCGGTGGCTAACGTGCGCTTTTCCGACACACTCGCCAATCCATCGACGCTTGTTTCAATCGCGCTCGCCCTCAAAGGCCTCGACCTCAGCAAAATCGTCTTCGTGCAATACCCAACCGGGAGTGATCCGGCGTACCCGAACCGGGTTGTGCCGCTGCTGGGACCGGCAGCAGCGCTCACCGCAGCGCTGAAGTCCGATCAACCAATCTCGCTCACCGGCAAACTTGGTCGCGCCGCTGTCGCCGACCAGAACGCCGTGACGACACCGATATCAACCCCCACCGGCGCGGCCACTACGGCATCCGGTGCCACGCCGGCTCCGTCCACGATCGCGCTTCCCCCCACGATTACCGGCCAGAGGGCAGACCAAAACACCTGCACGAAAGGTTTCAGCAACCACGGATAAGACTGTGGGCGCCGATTTGTACAGCACGGCCGACATTCCACGGCCTAGATTCGGACTCGCAGCGGGCCTGGTCACTGCAACTTCTGCCCGCAGTGCGCAACCGTGTCCGACATCACCGCCTCAGCAGAAGTTCACGGATGCGAAGTATTTCGGGGAAGTGCGGGCAGTATCGGAATATTCAGAACAACGGTGGATGGGATCCGATTGTCACGATTTGGGCTGAGACGTCGGTGTCCTCGCTGAGGTGATAGGAGGCACACACCCGGTGATATCCGTCCGCGATCTGCAAGGGTGTTCCGTCTAAAGTCCCCTGGACCAAAAGCACAGGGCTGAGTTTTTTACCCTTTCGAACATTCTTCAAATCTTTTGCCACGTACGGGTCATCACTGGGAAGGAGCGGGAGTCGGGAAGCACGGAGGATGTCCTTCGCCTTGTGGAAAACGATAGGTTGCGTTGCGAGATCGCTTGCGAGTCTTTCAGCCGTTGCGGGATCGGTGATGAGGCTGAGGTAAGCGGCGGCGGCTAGGTAGTCGTGGGCTTCCGGTCCCTGTGACCAATGGACTTTCATTCGGACCTCCTGCTAGTTTCAGCAACAATACTGCCAAGGAGGCCGGCCGATGGTCGCGGAGCATCTGACATTGTCGTCACTGCAGCGACGGCAGGTGGATGAGTTCGACGACCGCTCGCATGAGCTGCGCCGACTGGTCAGCGAAGCCGTCGGCACCTTCCTTCTCGTATTTGTAGGTGTAGGCGGCAGTGTGGTGGACACGCTCAGCCATGGGGCGATCGGGCGTGGTGCTGAGGTAACGGCGCCGGGGCTGATGGTGACGGCGATCATTCTTTTCATGGGAGCGAATTCCGGCGCCCACCTCAACCCCGTGGTGACTCTCGCGTTCGCTATCCGTACCGATTTTCAATGGCGCCGAATACCGGGCTACATTGGGGCCCAACTCGTCGGCTCGATCACCGCTGCCGCGGTTCTTCGACTCACGTTCGGCGGGAGTACAAGCCTGGGAGTCACGATCCCAGGCCCTGGGTTCAGCGATTGGCAGGCAATGCTCATCGAGACTGTTCTCACCTTCGGGTTGGTCAGCGTTGTTCTGGGAGCTGCTTCAGGTGCTCAAAACATTGGAGCGCTGTCCGCTGTCGCGGCAGGAAGTTACGTTGTGCTCGCCGGATTGTGGGCAAGCCCAGTCAGCGGTGCTTCCATGAACCCAGTCCGATCAGTGGGGCCGGCCATTGTGAGCGGAAATTACACCCACTTGTGGATTTACCTGGTCGGGCCACTCCTCGGCGCTCTCCTCGCTTGCCCCCTCGCGCAGATACTCCGCGGATCCGGCGGCGGTACGGTAGCGTCCAAAGCAGCCCAAGGTACGCGTTAGCGAAAAGGCGAAACGAAGCCCTCGAGCAACACAGGGTGTGCGATGCTCCCCGCGTGATCGCGACAGGCTCAACACCTCAACTGCCTGGCCGACATCCTTTGCGGTACTGACAGCTGGCCGTGAGCTGCCACCCACCAGTCCACCGGCGATACTCACCAATCGAGGGTTGGTCTGTCACTTTCCCTCCCGAAGCGGCGCCCGACACGATCCCACATCGTCGAGGTTGTCACTCAATTCATAAAGTTCGCTCGCAGAGGTCGATTCGACCCAGGAATCGGTTCACAGCACATAGAGTCCTAGCATGTCACCACACCTGCCCGAATTTTTGTGGTCGTCGACAATGCTCGAACAGCGGGGCTCGATCCCTGCGTGGAGTGGGCTTCAGCGGTGACCGCCGGATCAAGACCATGCATCAGATAGCGTCGCGACGAACAAGATCAGTGGAGTGATCGGTGCGCCGACCAGGCCCGTACATGGGCAGCAGATCACCCACCCCCCTTCCTCAATCAGCCGCACAACTCCCGCGACCATACTCGCGCGCCGTCTACCAACGCCGCCGCATCGTGGTTGCCTTGGCCACTCTCGTCTTGTTGGCAATAGCCGGAACAGTCGGATTCGGGGTCTACCAGTACAACGAACTGTCGAACGGCATTCACCGATCAACGATCGATATTCCCGGGGTAAAGCAGAATACCGGAGCGACGAACATCCTCATCATGGGGTTGGATAGCCGGCTTGATGAGAACGGGCACCAGCTCCCGGCCGCCGTGTATAACGCCTTGCATGCAGGTGGCGGTTCCGACGGCGGATACAACACGAACGTTCTGATCCTGATCCATATCCCAGGCAACGGCGATCCGGCGGTTGGGATATCCATCCCCCGAGATGATTACGTTTCCCTGCCAGGCCATCCCGACGGGGTGTCGAAGTCCAAGATCAAAGAAGCGTATGGATTGCAATTGGATCAGACGCTGACCCAGTTGGTGAAGACCGGCTCGCTCAGTCACGCGGCGGCCTACCAGAAGGCACGAGATGCTGCCCGACAAGCGGAAATAACAACAGTGTCGCAATTCCTTGGAGGCGTCTCCATTGACCACTTTGTTGAAGTCACCATGGCGGCGTTCTACGAAGTTGCCGACGCGGTCCAGCCAATCACGGTCTGCCTGAACGAGGCAACCTCCGACCCGTACTCTGGCGCGAACTTTCATGCTGGGAAGCAACAACTGAGCGCTTCCCAAGCGGTCGCGTTCGTCCGGCAACGCCGTGACGAAAGCAACCCGGCACTGAACTTTACCGACCTTGACCGGGAACGTCGACAGCAAGCATTCATCCTGTCCCTCGCCCACCAGCTCAAACAACAGAACACGTTCACGAACATCGGGACGATGGAGACGCTAGCCGGGGTCGCTAAGCAAAACATCGCGGTCGACTCAGGGCTGAATCTGCTGAGCTTCGCCAGCGATGCGCAGAGCTTTGCCGGCGGCAAGATCAGCTTCGTCACCCTACCCATCAGCGGATTCGCGACAATCGGCGGACAAGACGTTAACACGGTCGACCTGAACCAGATTCATGTCCAGGTCGCCCATCTCCTCGCGCCACCCGCATCGCGCACCACCGCGCCACAGTCAAGTACCCCGGCATCACCGAAACACAGCTCATCGAGCTCAGCCACAGAAGCATCCACGCCCGCACCCAACGCGCAACCACCCCTCCCGGCCGGATCTATTCCCTGCGTCAAATAAAGACTGGCACTGACGTCTCGAAGAACGCACTGGATGGTGCTTGGGCACCAGAAACGACCCTGCTCGGCGCAGGGAAACCCCACATCCGCCGTGGCAGTCGCATTCGGGTACAGACTCCTCGAGATCCTTCCGACGATTGGACTAGGACCTCGACTGTCACCAGGAGATCGGGAAATGCACACCGGTTGAACAACAAAACGGGCGATTGAGTCGCAACTGGTAGGAATCTCGACGGGCGCCATAGCAAAGTTCGAGGAAGGTAGATCTGCGGCGCCGCGTGCTCACCTGCGTGGCTTACATGTTAATCGCGCGGACCGCTGCGGTGACTGTCTTTTGCGGAAGTGAGCTGATCGGGATGTTCGCATCGCTGGTTTGCGCATGTAATATCGGAACGCGAAGTGCTGATCGTTAGCTGAGGCTCCTTCGCGGACAGATGCCAGCGACCCGAAACGTCGAGAGACGCCCAGGGTTAGGGCAGGTCACCCCGGATTAAGGGGTAACTCCGATTGGCTCCCGGTGACACGGGTTTACGCCGCGAAGTGCCAAAGGTCTTACGTGGACAGGCATCCTGGGCTTTGATGCCCAAGTCTTGCCCTTCGCATCACCGGAAGGGAGCGTCATCCATGAGCGATAGTCATAGTACGCGCCTCCTGCCGTTCTGCCACGCTCTCTAGCCTCTTATGGGCTACCGCTGCTGTGAGCGGTAGGAGGAGCCCCACTGTTTGGCGAGTCCATTCGCTTCCCCGTCAAGCCGAGGAACGAGCAATGTTCTCTGCCGTTGGATTTTAATTTTTCTTTGACCTTTCCCGCAGTGCGGGACGGAAGGCAACAATGTCAAATAACATCGACACTTCGTCAACGCCGCCGGTAACAGCAGCTCTCGATTCCGCACATATTGGCGACATTCACGGTGCCCTCGGCACCATCAAGGCCGGCGACACAGCGCCCCGGCGAAAACTCTCTGCGAAGCTGCGCACGCTGCTGGCGATCATGGGCCCTGGTCTCATTGTCATGGTCGGCGACAATGACGCTGGTGCGTTCGGCACTTACACCCAAGCTGGTCAAAATTACGGGACGACGCTGCTGTGGACTCTTCTTCTGCTCGCGCCGGTGCTGTTCATCAGCCAAGAAATGGTGCTGCGCCTTGGCACGGTCACCGGGGTTGGCCATGCCCGACTTATCTTCGAAAGGTTCGGCAAGTTCTGGGGCGCATTTAGCGTCATCGATCTGTTTGTGTTGAACGCGCTGACCATCGTGACGGAGTTCATCGGCATTAGTTTGGGCCTCAGCTACCTTGGTATCCCGCAAATTCCTGGGATCATCGTGTCGGCCGGCGCTGTCATTGCGGCAGTGAGCACGGGTTCGTTCCGCCGATTTGAGCGCCTCAGCCTGATTCTGGTTGTCGGTTCATTCCTGCTGATCCCAATTTTTCTGATGGTCCACCCGCCACTGGGACAGATTGGCCATAACTTCGTGATTCCAGGAATGCCGGCGGGCGCGGAACTGTCAACGGTCATGCTGCTCATCATCGGAATCGTCGGCACCACGGTTGCCCCCTGGCAATTATTTTTCCAGCAGTCCTATGTGGTTGACAAGCGGATCACTCCTCGTTTCATGAACTACGAAAAAGCCGACCTTGTGATCGGAATCGTGATCGTGATCGTCGGTGCAGCAGCCATTTTCTCCTTTACCGCCGCGACTTTCGCGGGACGACACGAGTTTGGTAACTTCACCGACGCCCTCGGTGTTGCGGTGGGATTAGGAAAGTACGTGGCGCCCTTCGCGGGCGTCTTATTCGCCATCGCCCTCATCGACGCATCGATCATTGGTGCCGCCGCAGTGGGCCTGTCGACCTCGTACGCCCTCAGCGATGTCCTCAATTTCAAGCATTCACTGCACCGCAAACCATGGGATGCGAAAGGTTTTTACGCTGTCTTTGCCGGACTGCTTGTCGTAGCAGCGGTCATTGTCCTCATCCCGGGTAGCCCACTGGGGCTGCTTACCGTCGCAGTCCAGGTACTCGCTGGGATCCTCCTCCCCTCGGCTGTCGTTTTCCTGCTCCTGCTCTGCAATGACAAGGAAGTTCTCGGACCCTGGGTCAACGGAAAATGGCTGAACATTGTTACCTCAGCGGTGATCGCGATTCTTGTGATGCTCTCAATCGTCCTCACGTCCAGTGTGTTGTTCCCCGACATCAGCGGGGCAACGATCCTCTGGATCCTCGGCATCGGCAGCAGTCTCGCTATCGTCTTTGCGGTTTGCTTCGCCATCACGCGACGCATCCGTTCAAGCTCCATGGCCGCTATACCAATCGATCGCACCCAGCGAGCCGGGTGGAGGATGCCTCCGATCTCTCAGCTCACCCGGCCCGAGATGTCTCCCGGTCGAAAAATCGGACTTACAGTGCTGCGCGGATACCTGCTGATCGCAATGCTCCTCGTGATCGTCCGCGTCGTTCAGCTCGCCCTCGGTCACTAAATCAAAAGTTCACTCTTAGCAACGGAGACTACAAATGAACCAAAAGATGCACGACAACACGCTCAGGGCCGGAGGCCGAGCGCACCCCGGCGATTACACGCGGATCGCTCCCTCGCCTGAATCGTTGGCTGCTGTTCTCGGCCGATTTGCAAGCTTCGGGAGCATTCCACGAATGAGCAAGCCGCGGAGACCAGGAGTGCAGACGGACCGACTCGATAGTCGCTGATGAGCGGTCTGCGGCGAGGAGTGCGCTCAAGCGACCGCGCACTCCTCGCCCACTGCGACTGCGACTGCACAACGCGGTCACGCCACACTGAATCGCATTAATTGAGAGAAGCACGGCTATGGGTCCCACAGATTTCGAGTTCGCGTTAAGGGTTCTATTGGCTACCGGGTGCGGCCTGATCATCGGGTTGGAACGCCAATTTCGCTCACGAACTGCAGGCCTTCGCACTCAAGCGCTGGTCGCCGCGGGGGCTGCGGTGTTTGTTCTGTTCGGCGAACAAGCATCGCTTCCGCAAGCACCACTCCAGATCGCGGCGTACGTGGTCTCCGGAGTGGGATTCCTTGGCGGCGGTGTGATCCTACGGCAGGGCTTCACCGTTCAAGGCCTCAATACAGCGGCTACTCTCTGGTGCTCAGCAGCCGTCGGGTGCCAGGCCGCCGCGGGCCATCTTCTACCCGCACTAACAACAACCGGTGTTGTCGTTGGTATCCACCTCCTCCTTCGTCCGCTGGGGCGCCTTGTCGATCGCACACCCGGAACGAAAGAAGAAACGATTGGTCAATATACGCTGATGGTTCTGGTCCGCCGGAAACAGGAGCCCCAGTTGCGCGCACAGCTGGTGCAGGCACTCTCCGGCCCACAGTTTGCACTCCGCCGAGTGACCAGCGGCGAAGTCGAAATACAGCCGCCCGGAGCAGCCATGGTGGAGCTGAGGGTCGAAATATTGATCGAGGGAAATGCGCACGCCCTTTTAGATGGTCTCGTGACTCGCCTGTCGCTTGAGCACGGAGTGAGTAGCCTCTCCTGGCAATCCGACGATGCTGAACAGCACAGTGAAGACGATCGGGATGATCTTCCCCGGGCGAGCCAACGACGACCAAAACAAAGCGACAGGTAGAAAGAAATCCGACACGGGACTGCCGATTGCCCCGAAGCCACGTCTCAAAATCATTGGCGGAGTGCGCGGTGTAGCTGTCTTCATTTCGGAGCTTCTAGTTTCGTGGGGTCGGCTTGCTCGGCCAGGCATTTAAAGCTGAGCAGAAGGAGCTCAACGGTGAGGATGCTCTAAAGGTCTTCCAGCGAAGGCAAAATTACGCGGATGCCGGGGTATTGGTCCGAGAGAATCTGCCGGTCACGCCCGAACGGGCTTGTGACTCCACGCTCGTGGTTGCCAACCGCGACAATATGGGTGAGTCCTCTGGCTCCCTTTAGCTGCGCAGCGCCCAACAAGACGAGTTCCGCAAAGGGGACACCCGTGAAGTGGTGAAGGTTCACTCCGACTGTTGACGCCGATCGAAAATAGGTCATGTCCCGCGGGGTGGTGTAATTTCCGGCCTCGGTGTGGGGCAGTGGTTTCAGCTTAGGCGGTCGTGAGTTCGGGGATCAGGTTCACCCCCTCGATCGTCTCGGTGGGGTTGTTCATGGTCGTCAGTTCAAGCATCGAGGCTTCGGAGAAGTGTCGGCGGTCGCTGGCCTCCCATTCGTCGTGCTGCTCGATCAAGACGGCGCCGGCGAGCCGTAGGAGGGCGGCGGGGTTGGAGAAGACGCCGACGACGTCGGTGCGGCGTTTGATCTCTTTGTTGACCCGCTCGAGCGGGTTGGTGGACCAGATCTGTCGCCAGTGCCGTTGCGGGAACCCGGTGAAGGCGAGCAGGTCCCCTCGGGCATCGCTGAGCATGGCCGCGACCTTCGGGTGCGAACGCTCAAGCATGCGGGTGACCTCGTCGAATTGGGTTGCGACGTGCTCGGCGTCGGGCCCAGCGAAGATCGTTCTGATGATCGAGGCGACCATGTCCTGGGAGCCCTTGGGCACGACGGAGAGCACGTTGCGCATGAAATGCACCCGGCAACGCTGCCAACTCGATCCCTGAAAGACGGTGCTGATCGCCTTCTTCAACCCCGAGTGCGCGTCCGACATCACCAGCGCCACTCCGTCGAGGCCGCGGACCTTCAGAGACCGCAAGAACCCGGTCCAGAAGCTCTCATTCTCGGTGTCACCAACGTCGAAGCCCAGCACCTCCCGGCGCCCGTCGGCTGCAACCCCGACCGCGACGACGACCGCCTGGGAGACGATCCGATGGTTGACACGGGCTTTGCAGTAGGTGGCGTCGAGGAACACATACGGGTAGTCGATCGCAGTCAGGGTGCGGTCGCGGAAGAGGGCGATCTGCTCATCCAGGCCCGCGCAGATGCGTGAGACCTCGGACTTGGAGATGCCGGTGTCGGCGCCGAGAGCTTTGACGAGATCGTCGACTTTGCGGGTTGAGACTCCGTGCAGGTAGGCCTCCATCACGACCGCGAACAGAGCCTGATCGACGCGGCGTCGACGCTCAAGCAGCGCCGGGAAGAAGGTCCCCTGCCGAAGCTTTGGGATCGTAAGCTCCAGATCTCCCGCCGTTGTCGACAGAGCCCGCAGTCGGGAAGCGTTCCCGGTCTGGTAGCCAATATTGGGACGGAAGAGGGCGCCTTAGGCTTGAGGCATGGCAGAAGCGCACGCGATCGACCTTGACACGTGGCCCCGGCGAGAACACTTCGAGCACTACCTCACGCGTGTCGAATGCAAGTAAGCGGTCACAGTTGACGTCGACGTAACCGAGATGGTTGCAGCACGTCGCGAGTCGTCGTACAAAAGCTACCTCGCGCAGATCTGGGCCATCTCGTCGGTGGTGAATCGTCATGCCGAGTTTCGGATGACCCTCGTGGATGAAAAGACGTCCGCCACATGGGACATCGTGCACCCCGCGTTCACCGTCTTTAATGCCGAGAGCGAGACATTCGCCAGCGTGTGGTCTCCGTTTCACGCCGACTTCCCGACCTTCCATGCGAATGCCGCGGACGTCTTGACAGAACACCGCAACACCACGTCATGTCAGCCGCAACCAGATGTGCCCGCCAACACGTTCGACATCTCAAGCGTCCCGTGGGTGTCGTTCACGGGATTCAGCCTCCACATGCGCGACGGCTGGAAGCACCTTCTACCGATCCTCACCCTGGGCCGGTACCGAGAAGTCCAGGGACGAACCACAATGCCACTCGCCATTCAGATTCACCACGCTGCCGCTGATGGTTTCCACACCGCCCGCCTTATTCAAGAACTTCAAGAACTCTCTACCAACCCCTCCCGGCTACCCCGATAAAAGACAGTCAACGCGACACATCACGGGCCAATACAGCTTCGCGCCGAACACGCCGATGCTGTGGCTCTTGGGAACCCTCGGCAGGCGAGGTCTGGACGGGACCCTTTACGCTGAAACCATGCAACAGCCGTCTTCGATCATGGCTCAGTATCTTGCCCGGAGGGACTTCACGCAGAGCGGATCAGCGTTCTCGACTCCATCAAGTGAGCTAGTGCCCGGCATCAAGGACGCAGCACCGGTGATGCTCAAGGTGGCTCTTATCGATGAGGA
The DNA here is from genome assembly GCF_035984695.1 of Glaciihabitans sp. GrIS 2.15. Taxonomy (NCBI): domain Bacteria; kingdom Bacillati; phylum Actinomycetota; class Actinomycetes; order Micrococcales; family Microbacteriaceae; genus Glaciihabitans; species Glaciihabitans sp. GrIS 2.15. The sequence goes on along the minus strand of NZ_JAXCHU010000018.1, from coordinate 5,993 downwards.
AGCCCGCGGCTCGGCTCTTCTTCAATGGTGGCAGGGCCGGGGTTCAGCAACAGCACTTCAACGCGATCAGACCGCGACACTGATGATCAGAGCCACCGGCTCGCGGAATCTGATTGAAATGGCCCACAACGATCTCGACGTTGTCGCAACGCAAATACTGACCACAACCGTGCTCACCCTGCACGATGGGAAGAAACCCGGACCTGATGTCGACTTGGTGCCTTTGCGACAGTGGTTCAGCGAGTTGTTGGAATCGACCTCGACAGATCCCTTGATCCGCGTCGCGGCCGACCTTGTCGAGGCTCTCCTGACAGAAACACGTCCCGAAGATGAGCGTGCGCTACATGGCGACATCCACCATGGCAATGTGCTCGATTTTGGTGACCGGTGGGCGGCAATTGACCCCAAGGGTCTCGTCGGTCATCGCGTATTCGACTATGTAAATATTCTCTGCAACCCCTCAACAGACGTTGCGATCGAAAACCTCCATAATCGTCTCGAAAACATCTGCGAGCTGGCACGAATAGATCGCGCATTGCTGGCTCGATGGACGATCGCATGGTGCGGTCTGTCACTGACCTGGATGCAAGGCGGTGAAGGTTCGTCTGGGCTTGGGCGAACAACCCGACAGGTTGCCGGCACCTTGCTCAGTGACCTATAGCTGTCACCACACACCCGAAGGGAAATCTTCGCGGCGGCCTACATGTTGATGTGAGCAAATTTGAGTCGAGTCTGCTTCTCCGTACCCGGCGCGGCAGATGATTTTCGGGCTAGTTTTTCACAGAGGGTCATGAATGTTTTCTTCTGTCAAGACGCCGCTCAGGGAGCCGTTCAGGGAGGACCTGGTGGGTGGGTGCCTATCATCTTCCGCACTCCTGAGGTCACCGGTAACTTTCCTTACGCGCACTCTCTTGTCGGGTTGTGCTGGGGTGTTTCGTCGTTTGGATTCGCGTTCGAAGGACAGGACGATACCGATGGCGGCGAGGGTGCTGACGAGTGCTGTGCCACCGGATGAGAAGAAAGGGAGAGGCACTCCCAGGACGGGCAGCAAACCGAGGACAACGGCGATATTGACAGCAGCCTCGCCGATGATCCACGCCGTTACCGCTGCGGTTGCGATTCGGGCGAACCGGTCAGTAGTGGTGCCGATAATTCTCAGCAACACCACGGCGAGAACGGCGAAGAGAAACAGCACAAGAACTGTGCCAATGAGACCGAGCTCGTTACCGATGACGGCGAAGATGAAGTCCGTGTCCGCGGCGGGAAGCCAGCCCCATTTGGATTTCGAGTTTCCCAGGCCAACGCCAAAAACACCGCCAGAAGCAAGTGCGTAATAGCTGTTCTGGATTTGCCAACCGACCCCTGTTGGGTCAGCGGATCCCGGGTTCAGGAACGCCAAAATTCGGATCAGCCTGTTTGGCCGGGAAACAGCGAGCAACACGGCAACCACAGAAGCCACCCCGAGCGTGAGCGCTAGGTGTTTGAGGGGTGTGCCGGCGAAGAACAGTGCACCCAGAAGCATCCCGCCCAGGATGATGGTCGTGCCGAGGTCACCGCCGATAGTGACCAGACCGATTGCCGCGCCTGACACGAGCACGACGGGCAGAAACGAGTATTTCCAGTCCGTGATTTTTTCGTACCGCTTCACCAAAAACATGCTGACCCAGATGGCCAGCGCAATTTTCAGCACTTCGGACGGCTGAAGCGACAAACTTCCCAGTCGCAGCCAGTTGCGGTTTCCGCCAACTTCCATGCCGAGGGGGGTGGCAAGGACGAGCAGTTGCAAGATACACGCCCCAATGAGTAACAGCCGAGCATGCTTTTTCCAAAAAGTGCTGGGGATCTGCGCGATGACGAGCATGAGAGGGATTCCGACCAGTGCACTGGCGCTCTGTTTGCCGAACACGGCAAAAAAACTGTCGCCGGCACTATGAGAATCGACGAAAGAGGAGGAAAGGACCATTGTCAGTCCAAAGCCGACCATGAAAAAAGTGGTCCCCAGCAGCAAGTAATAGTTGAAGGACTCGACATGGAACAACCGGCGAACAGCGATCCGCGCGGGAATAGCCCCGGCCCGGATGGGCGGTTTGGGCGGGTTCTCGGCCAGTCGCCCAGGTTGCCACCCCAAAGTCTTTTGGATCCCGATCATGAGTAATTTCTTTCTGCTCGGGTCTGTCTGGAATTCAGGTACTCTCTCGCGCGTCTCGTGCGAGGGACTGCTGTCGGTTTAGTTGTCACTGTGACGTGCGCCACAGTTTGGTTACCCGAGTTGGGGTGAAAATCAGGCCGATATGGATGGTTGTGTGTAGCGCAGCTCGTGCTCGACTGGAGAGAGATATCCCAGCTGGGAATGACGGCGCTGTCGGTTGTAGAAGATCTCGATGTAGTCGAAGATCGCGTTCGCCAAGTCGAGCCTTGTGCGCCATTTCTTCCGGTTCAGAAGTTCTATCTGCATGGTCGACCAAAATGACTCCATCATGGCGTTGATGCTCCTATGTCTGTCAAGTCGTAATTTCACCTGTCGTCGGGTTGACCTTGATGAGCTGGTAGACCTCACGGATGACGTAGCGCTTGAGGCATCGGATGATGTCTCGTTTGCTTTTGCCTTCGGTGGTTCGGCGGGCGACGTATGCTTTCGTCTGCTCGTGGTGCTGCATGCGCACGATCACTGTGCGGTAGATGGCAGCATTGAGTTGGCGGTGTCCGCCGTAATCGAGTTTGAGACCATAAACATGGCCCTCAACGCCGCGTGAAACCACTAACCCACCGAGTCAACTGAACTCGGGGCAGTCCCACGTGTCCCAGATGGGAACCTCTACCGCTACAGCTCAGGAGCAGGATTCGCCTGGAGAGCACTCGCTTCGCCCATACGCAGCAACCACAAGACTCAACATCACGAAACTCCATTCAGCTTGATACGGTCATTTGCTCGCCTCACAAACGAGTCCGCTTCGGCATGGGAGAATCGGCCAGTCCCATACAAACGACGGCTCAATGACATATTCAACGGATGACCTGACGTAGTCGTGAAGCTCGCCTGCCATCGCTGGCGTCCCAGGTATTTCCCCTTGGTTGCTGTTCCGCTCTGCAGCTGCTTCCACAGAACCGTGCCGACCTTCACCGTTGGTTTGTAACCACTCCAGATGGTGAAGCCGAGATCATCGGTGACGAGCCCGTAGTACTCGTGACGGTTCGTGCCCGAGAGTTCAGGGGCAACAGCAACGATTCCCGTTGCAAATCCCACGACATTGCGGGCGACGTAGACCTCTTCGGATGGGTACATTTTGCGTAACGCATCCGACCGACATTGGCTTGGCAACTAGATGGCGAAGAACACAACGCCGAAATACAAGACGAAGAAGACCGCGAATACGACTCCCACCACAGCCAGTACGCGGATACCCTCGACCGGCGAATCGGTGAAGGATGAAATCACCTTAAACAGCACGACAAGGCCGAATGGGATGCTCACCCACGCGGCGCCGAGGTTTTTCGGACGTTGAGTCGACTTGCTATCGTCGTCTTCAGCTTTCGGAGAACCGACCCGAGACCCGCGCGAACCCTTCGCCTTCGCCACAGTTCCCCCTGTTCCACCGAGCTCCGCAGGCGCGGACGGCGTTCGATACTGAGGCCCGTATCCCGACATTGTCTGCCAATTTCAGGAAGATCGCTGCGTAATGAGCGAAGTGTCGTCCTGTCTTGACGGACTCGGTACCGGGGCACCCGACTGCGCCTCAACTACGGCAAGTATGTATGCACGCCAGCGAAGTAGCTTCAGCGACGCGATCGATGCCCACCCCATTGCGCCGATGGCCCCATGTACGAAGTTCCCAACTACTGAACCCACCGCAGCACCATAGCCGCCAAATCAGGCCACGATTGTGGTGCGACCATCGACTCTCCCGCCATAGACGGGGGGGGTACACGCAAGACGGACGACCACCGGACGCGATTTCGTGCCCTCGCGAAAGCACTCCCAAGAGCACTTTTTGACCGATTCGACCGCCTGTAAGCGGAACCTCGAGCGTGCGCCGCTTCGCTTCGAGCTTGTGCGATAGCGTCGTGGCATGAATTCGCTAAACCTCCGTTGGGCCGACGTAGAGGATGCGCGAGGCATCGCCGAGGTGCACGTTGCGTCCTGGCGATCTGCCTATTGCGGACTCATCGATCAGCAGGTTCTTGACGAGCTTAGCGTCTCGACACGCGCAGACGGCTGGAGGCTGATCCTGTCGGAGATTGCCGTTCCTCGCCCCAGGGAAATGACACCGCACCGCATCCTCGTCGCTGATGTTGACGAGCGAATTGTCGGTTGGGCAAGTTTTGGGGCTGGACGAGATAAGGGCATGACCGATCAGGGCGAGATTGCCGGGCTCTATGTACATCCTGAATTTTGGTCCCAAAAGATTGGGCACGCGCTAATGGTGTCTGCTGAGCAGCATTTGTCAGATGCCGACTTTCAATCCGCATATCTATGGGTGCTCTTTGGGAACACCCGTGCGATCTCGTTTTATGACCGACACGGCTGGACAGCTGATGGCGAAGAAAAGGTGGGCAATGCTGGTGGGGCGAAAGGCCTTCACGAGCAGCGTCACGTCCGAGCGCTGCACTCGACAAAGCCGATCGGGGATGCTGAGTAGTCACAGCGATCCCTTGACCCGCAAGCGGAACGTCAAGCGGGCGTTCTACCGCGACCGTCTCGTGGACCGAATGCGTTGATCGCTTCAACGTCACTGGCTATCGCAAGTATGTATTCATCGACCCACTCCCGGATGTTCGGGTAGGTGCTCGACTGGATAATTTCGGACGCAATGGTCTGCGAATCGAGAGCTGTTCGGCGCAGCGCGAGGCCCGACTGAGACAGTCGCGCCCATGACGCAGCAGGGGTCCCGTAGGGCATGCCGATGCTTCCCGAATTGAGAACCCATCGACGGTCAACAAGTCGAATGAACGGCATGTGTGTATGACCGCAGACCACAGCTCGAGTCTCTTCGCCGAGGCCCTCGAATGCCTCCGACCACCGCGATAGTCGGGTGTCTACGAGCACGACTTCCTCGTCGTCCCTAGGCGTTCCATGACAGAACAGGACCGATCCAAACCCGTCCAGATCTACCGAGACCGGGTGCGGCAAGGCCGCGAGTAATTCGATGTGAGCCGCTGAGAGTTGAGCTGCGGCCCAGGCATCGATTGGGAACGGCTCAACATCAGCAGACCAGTGGCCCTGGGCGAGAGTGACGATGTCGCGGTCGGCATTCCCTCGGACGAGCAACACCTGGTCCCCGAGTCCCGTCAGGCGGTCGAGGACTTCTGACGGTTGTGGGCCTGCGGCATGGTCACCGGTGACGACAATGAGATCCGCGTTCTGGACGTCTGGTTCGGCCAGCACAGCATTCAAGGCGGGAAGAACCCCGTGGATATCCGATAGAACAGCGATGGACTTGGGCATACGACGAGTCTGTCAGCCTCGCGCTCTCGCCCGGAAGCGGAACCTCGGCCGGGCACTTCCTCGGCCTGAATCCTGTCTTTGTCAGAACGAACGCGGCGCAAAATCCGGGACGACCGACTTACTCGTCGGAGCTTATTCGGGTCCAATATTTGGTGGTTTCGCCTTCCCTCCATGCTTCCACTGAGTAGGAGAGATGGAGGCTTTGTTTCCCCCACGAGATGGTACTTGCGGGCAAGCCTTCGGGTGTGGTCTCCTGATCACTTTTTCCATTTTGCGTCCATCCGTCCGCGGCAAGGGTCTGGGAAAAAAAGGCGAAAACCTCAAGCTGGGTGTGGATGGTGGTGGCTAAATTTCCGATACTTGCGACGGCGCCCTTACTGACGTAGTTTCCGGGACTCCCGTTGTAATAGTTGGTGTGAACATCTGTGCTGCCGGGGTAAACCAAAGCGGATTCGGGCTGCAGGTGCAAACTGTTGACGTCGTATCCACCGGGGACCGCGCACCCCGTCAGCACAAACAGGCTGAGACCAAGAACACTCAGCCCCGAAAC
>NZ_JAXCHU010000017.1:0-44342 GCF_035984695.1 Glaciihabitans sp. GrIS 2.15 | reverse complement strand
GGAAATACTCGGTGGCCCCACACCGCGCTACTGACCAGATCGACCAGTGGCCCCGAACGTCAATATCGGTGGCCCCCAAAAGCTCAAATACTCAGGTTTGGTGGAGGCTTCCGTTGACCCGTTCTCTCGGTCGAGGGACGGGGTTTGTGAGTAGTGGATGTCCTCTTTCTCGATAGGTGTGTTGTGGCCGAATTCGCCGTGGAGGCGGCGGCGGTTGAACAAGTCGATGTACTCGGCGACAGCGATCTCGAGATCGTCGATGCCTTTCCACTGGCCACGGTTACGGATCAGTTCGGCTTTGAAGAGCGAGTTGACAACTTTAGGAGCATCAATGCCACAATCGTTCTCCAGCCCGCTGCAGAAGAACCCCCTGGACCGCCGCTCCTGGGCAACCCAGGAGAAGTTGCGAATTGCAATCGTGACCTGCATCGAACGGACCTACCACCGACGCCGCAGGCAGGCCAGACTCGGCCGGTTTACCCCGATCGAATTCGAGGCCATCATGAACACGAAAGCCGCACTGGGTGCGTGACTAAAAGCCGTCCGCAACCCGTGCAGCAGACCCAAGGGATACGTCAGCGCAGCGACCTACACGACATTCAAGGAGAAAGGTCCCAAAGCTAATCACTTGACGTTGCACATATATATAGCGGTCAAAATATGTTGATCAAAGGGTATTGAGAAAGCGGAATGCTTTCATTCGCGGACATGGTCCAAATGTGAGACAAAATGCGCCAGCTGGGTCAGTGCGACACGTCGATGCCGCGAATCCAGTTCTATCCATGGACGACGCCAGCTGAGGGTGGCCGCCCGGTGCCACAGGGATATGGTCGGAGCATGATCGAGCGACGACCGAACCTCAGCCAGCCTGCGCAACAGGTGGGCGCGCTCTACTGCGATGCGCTCCTCGACCTCTATAAAAGGACGGCCATGACCGGGGGCGATCATCGCTGGCCCGATATTGCGCAGGCGCTCAAGCGAGGCCAATTGGTCGCCGAGTGGGTCGATTCCGAAGTCCGCGCCAATTCCAACTCCCACGTGCCGATGGGCGAGAAGATGGTCCCCGGACAGAAGCAACGAGTCGGCGGCAGCCAATAGCGCGAGCGACCCGGCGGTGTGTCCTGGCACACCGACTACCTGGAAGCGCTCATTTGAGAACGGCAGGAACTCGCCGTCGGTTACAAATAAAAGCTTTACGTCCTGCCAGTCCGGAAGCAGGTGAGGAGATCCGAGCATCGCCTTCGCCTGGTCCGTCGGCACGCCCCACTCGCGAAGCTTTCGACTCCTCTGCATTCGCCAGCTGTCGTCTCGAGAAGCCTTGATTTCGGCCGACTCCGCCGGATGGATGATGACTGGCACGTCGTACCTGCGCGCTAAAGCCGGGGCTCCCGCGGCGTGATCGCGGTGGGCATGTGTGACGAAGATCGAGGCGACTGCTGGCGAGCCTGCTGAGGTGAGGGCGCAGTCAACAGCGCCCCGGGCGAGAGAGGATGACTCGCCAGGATCCACGATCGTGACGCTGTCGTTCGCGTGCCGCAGTAGGTATCCACTCGTCTCCGGCTCCGAGCCATCGGTTATCGGGATGCGGATTCGCGTCACTCCGGAAGACAGTAGCGTCCGTCCTGGTTCCAGTTGAGATGCCATTATGGCGTCAACCCTAACGACTCGTGCCGATTTATAAGCATATTGTTGACAATGCTGTCGACATTGTTTAGCGTTACGAAGAACTCTTAGGCGTGTCAATGAGGAGACTTTCGAGATGAGCGGTCCACAAACAACACTCGCAATAACAGCTCACCCGGGAGACTTTGTGTGGCGGGCCGGTGGCGCGATCGCGCTTGCTGTCTCGCGAGGCGAACGCGCGCTCGTAGCGTGCCTGAGTTTCGGAGAACAGGGCGAATCTGCCTCTCAGTGGCTCGCAGGAAAAACCCTTGACGAGGTCAAGGCGGTGCGCCGTGCAGAAGGTGAAGCTGCCGCGGCTGCGTTAGGCGCCGAAATCCGCTTCTTCGATGCCGGCGACTACCCGCTGGAAGAAACGCCGCAGCTTTTGTCCAGCCTGGTCGATCTCTACCGGGAGCTCCAGCCGACGGTCGTACTCACTCACGCTCCGTTTGATCCCTACAATACCGACCACGGTCCGGCGGGTGATATCGCCCGCAAGGCCCGGATCCTGGCCCAAGCTGCCGGTGTGCCGAATAGCGACCGCAGCCTTCCGACCAAAGATGGCGTGCTTGCTGCTCCCCCGGTGTTCTGCTTCGAGCCGCACCAGAGCGAAGTAAGCCTGTTCAAGCCGGACGTGCTCCTCGACATCAGCCCCGTCTGGGACAAGAAGGTCGCAGCGATGAACGCCATGGGTGCACAGGGCCATCTCGTCGACTACTACACGGATCTTGGCAAGCGTCGCGGCAGCCAGGCGAAACGAAACAGCGGGCTCAATCTGGGTCTACCATCCAACACCTTCGGGGAAGCGTATATGCGCGTATACCCACAGGTCACCGACAGGCTGGACTAACGGTGGCCCGAAACATAGTCGTTCGCAACATTGTTCGCGCATCCCCCGAGGTCATCGCGGGCCTTCGCGAAGCCGGAGTCGCGACTGTGCACGAAGCGGCGGGACGGATCGGCCTGCTCGGAACGCGGATCGTACCAAGGATGCCCGGATCAACGATCGCTGGTAGCGCCGTGACCGTTTTGTCGCACCCGGGCGACAACCTGATGATCCACGCTGCCGTGGAGGTCTGCCAGCCCGGGGACATCCTCGTCGTGACCACGACAGCAGACTCCGAGCACGGGATGTTCGGCGACCTTCTCGCCACCTCCCTCAAAGCACGTGGTGTCATTGGCATGGTGACTGACGCGGGGGTGCGCGACATTGCGACGCTACGTCAGATGGATTTCCCGATCTGGTCACGTGCCGTCCATTCGCAGGGTACCGTCAAGGCGACTGCGGGCTCGGTGAACGTCCCGGTGATTGCCGCCAGCCAGTTGGTGAATGCGGGAGACGTGATCATTGCCGATGATGATGGTGTCGTAGCGATCCCCGTCTCCCTCGCCTCCCACGTTTTGGATGCCGCGACAAAACGCATAGCCAACGAGGAAGCAAAACGCGCGCAGTTCGAGCGGGGTGAGCTCGGCCTCGATCTGTATGACCTCCGCCCGCTGCTCGACCAGCTCGGCGTCGTCTACGTGGACGACATCGAGTCTGCCTGATGCCGCGGGTCGCTGTCCTCGGACTGGGCGAGGCGGGGTGCATCTATGCCACCGACCTCGCCAAGAACGCGGACGTGGTCGGATTCGACCCCGCGTGGAGGGGCGAGCCAGACGGTTTCAGCGTGGTTGCGACGGCGGCCGAGGCTGTCAGGGAATCGGACATCATTCTGGTCCTGACTTCCGGGCAGATCGCCATGCGGGTGTTCGACGACGTGGCTGAAAGCGTCCCCGCTGATGCGATATTCGCCGACCTTTCAAGTTCGAGTCCGATGCAAAAACTGGCGCTCTCCCGGCGGGCCGCTGATCTGGGATTTCGGTTCGCGGACGTGACTCTTCTCGCTCCGGTGCCGCGTGCACGACTCTCGACTCCGGCGCAAGCCTCGGGAACAGGAGCGGCGGACGCCGCTAAAATCCTCGCGCCGCTCGGCATGAAGATCGAGGCCGTCGGTGAAATCGCCGGCCAAGCGGCTGCACGCAAGCTCCTGCGAAGCATCGTCGTCAAGGGTATGACCGCGCTGCTTATCGAGGGGATGCGCACGGCGGAATCCCTTGAACTCGGCGACTGGTTCTCCGATCACATCGACGAGACCCTGACGCACCTCGATACGGCTTTCCTCCGCCGTCTTATTGAGGGGACCTCCGCACACAGCGAACGGCGGGTGCACGAGATGCTGGCCACGGTCGAGATGATCGAGGCAACGGGTGGTCGACCGATCATGGCCGAAGCCACAATCAGGGTGCTCGAGACGGTGAGCGAAGGCATCCCGCGCGGGGAAAGATTCCGATGACCCAGTTCGGCATCGACGGAGTAGCCAGCATGATGATGCGTGGCGGCACGTCAAAGGGGCTGTACTTCCTGAGCGAGGATCTTCCGCCGGACGAGGCCGAGAGAGACGACTTTCTCCTTCGCGTCATGGGGTCGCCAGATGACCGGCAGATCGATGGGCTCGGTGGCGCGCACCCACTCACCAGCAAGGTCGCCATTGTGGCGGCCTCGACCGAGCCCGGGTTCGACGTAGATTACCTCTTTCTGCAGGTGCAGGTCGACAAGCCCCTGGTGAGCAGCAACCAGACCTGCGGCAATCTGCTCGCCGGTGTCGGACCGTTCGCCATCGAGCGCGGAATCATCGCGGCGACGGGCGACACGACGGACGTTCGCATCCGCACGCTCAATCCCTCCGGCGGACTCACCATTGCGCGCGTCCCGACCCCGGGCCGGCGCGTCGACTACTCGGGCGATGCGATGATCTCAGGGGTCCCGTTCGCGGCAGCGGCGATACCGCTCGAATCGCCGACGCCCGAAGTGCAGCTGCTACCGACCGGCGCCGCACGCGATACCTTCGACGGCATCGAGGTCACCTGCGTGAACGCTGGGATGCCCGTCGTGCTCGTGCGAGCAGATACAGTCGGGATCACCGGCCTCGAGTCCCCGGCCGACCTGGAAACGGACGAAACCCTCAAGCGAATCATCGAGGGTATCCGGCTGAAGGCTGGTGTGGCGATGGGGCTCGGAGATGTAACGGACGACACGGTTCCGAAGATCTCAATTGTCGCGGCGCCCACCGAAGGGGGCAACCTCTCGACGCGAACATTCATCCCGCACCGAGTACACACCTCGATCGGTGTCGTCGGGGCGATCTCGGTTGCTGCCGGAGCGCTTATACCCGGCTCGGTCGCCGCCGACCTGCTCGAATTACCCGACGGTGAAACTCGCGTTCGTATCGAGCACCCGACCGGTTTCTTCGACGTCGACGTGGAACTCGACACCGCCATCAATCCACCGATCGTGCGTCGCAGCGCGGTCGTCCGCACCGTCCGCAAACTGTTCGACGGTCTCGTGTGGCCACGAACGACAACGGAAACGGAAGAACGCAATGACTGAACCCAACGTTGAGCCCGACAACCCGCCCATCGACTGGCCTCGCGATATCGCGCACGTCGGCCCTGTAGAGCTGTTCACGCCCACGCTCGAGGAGACTCGCGACTTTTTCGTCGACCTCATGGCGCTCAGTGAGGTCGGCAGGGACGACAGCAGCATCTACCTGCACAGCTGGGACGACTACGAGTCGTTCACGATCCGTATCATCGCTCGAGAAAAGGCGGGCATCGGACGAACCTACTTACGGGCCGCAAGTCCCCCCGCACTCGAGCGACTGGTATTACGCATTGTGGCCAGCGGCTACGGCGAGGGCTGGGTCGATGACATCCGCGGCCTCGGCGCCACGTTCCTGTTCACCGATCCTGACGGACACGCGATGGGCGTGTACTGGGAGGTCGAGCGATTCGTCGCAGATGACAGCAACCGGCCTGCTCTGAAGAACCAAGCGGCACGGTATCCGGGCCGCGGCGCGAACATCCGCCGACTCGATCACGTCAATTACCTCACCGGTGATGTTCCGTCGACCTCAGCCTTCTTGGTGAATGTGCTCGGCGCATGCTGCACCGAGCGCATCGCGAAAGCGGACGGGAGCGGATACTCGGGAGTGTGGTACTCCGTGACGAACAAGTCGTACGACCTCGTCTACACGGAGGACTGGGCAGGCGCCAACGGGCGCCTCCACCACCTCGCGTTCGCGACCGACAGCCGCGACGATATCCTCCGAGCGGCCGACGTGTTCCTCGAGGCAGGCGTGCACATCGAGACCGGCCCGCACAAGCACGCCATCCAGCAGACCTTCTTCCTGTACGTGTGGGAGCCCGGCGGAAACCGGATCGAGCTATGCAACGCCGGCGCTCGCCTCATCCTCGAACCCGACTGGAAAACCATTACCTGGACAGCCGAGGAGCGGGCGAAAGGGCAGGCCTGGGGCCTCCAGACCATCTCCACGTTCCACACCCATGGAACCCCGACTCTCGACTAATGCCACCTGTCAAGATGTGCCGTCGATCGGCTGGTCAATCTACCGGCGCTGCTGATTGAGCACTTCCGGCGGAAGCGGTAGCCGCAGGGTCGCAATAACGAACTCGAGGTGTGTGCGCATCAGTTGTTCCGCACGATCCGGATCGTGCGCGGCGATGGCATCGACGATCGCCCGATGCTCCTCGAACGACTTGCGGGGTCTGTCGGGTTGAAGGATGGTCCGGTAGTGATAGCGCACAAGGTGCGTATTGAGCCCACCGACCAGGCGCTCTGCAGTCGAATGCCGGGCGATCCGGATGATCGTCGAGTGCAGCTCGGCGTTGAGATCCGACGCTTCAATGAGATCTCCGGCATCCAACTTCTGCTGGATTGCGCCGAGCAGTTCGCGCAGGTGTTCGACATCCGTTTCTGTGCAAACGATTGCGGCTTTGCGGGCTGCGAGGCCTTCGAGCACGGCCCGGGTCTCGTAGATCTCCGTTGCCTCCAGTTCGCCGATGAGCCGAACCTTCGCGCCGTGGTTACGCTTGTGTTCGACGAGCCCCTCCTGCTCAAGCCGTACCAGCGCAGTTCGCACGGCGGTTCGGCTCGCGCCGAACCGAGCGGAGAGATCCGCCTCGACCAGCCGCTCGTTCGGATGCATCTCCCCACCGGCGATCGCGGCGCGAATCTGCTCGTACGCTACATCCTCGATAGCCAACTGGGTCCCCTCAGGCAGGTTTCGGCGACGATCCAATCTCAGCGACGCCGATAGATCACAAACTACCAATGCTCGTAGCCGAGGAGCAGGAAGTGAGCCGCATTTCGTCAGCGCGCTGCGCCACAAGCACCATGCGCATCATCATCGCGGTGTTCTCGGGTGGAACCACAAATGGTTGAGGCGTTGGTAGTGTCGCAACTGCGGCGCGACTGACCCGCTTGTACCTTCTCGGATCCAGAACGCAAGGGAATCACAACAGTTGGACAAATTAACTAAATCCCGTAATCTGAATACACTCGGTGTACCTTTTCCCGAGAACAATGACGTTCGAAGTTGCCTACGTGGTGCGCAGGTGAAGGGTGGCCGTTTCAATGCTGAACAACGGGATCGGTTCGTGGATCCATCGACGAGTTCTGGGATCCGGCGCTAAGCCAGCGGTCATCTTCGAAGGCCGCGCGCTGTCCTACCGTGAGTTGGACACCCGGATAACCGGGCTTGCGAATGCATTGCGCGAGCGCGGCATTCAGCAGGGCGACCGCATCGCCTATCTTGGCGACAACCATCCCGCTTTCCTGGAAACGCTCTTTGCGGCCGGGACACTTGGATGCGTTTTCGTGCCGATCAACACCCGGCTTGCCGAACCCGAGATTCGCCTCGCGCTTGCCGATTCAGGCTCCGTAGCGTTCCTTTTCTCTGAGGCTCTCGGCAATATCTCCCGGAAGGCTGCAGCTGGCGTCGGCGTCCAACTGCTGATCGAGATCGGCGGCCACCGTTCGCCCCTAGACAACGTGGTCGGCTACGAAAAACTCGTGTCCGTGGCGTCCACCTCCGTTGTTGACGTCGAGGTTGGCCTGGATGACGACGCTATGATCCTGTACACCTCCGGTACCACTGGGCGCCCGAAGGGCGCAGTCATTTCGCACGGTAACATGACATGGAGCTGCCTCAACGTCCTCGCCGAATACGACCTGGTCAGCAGCGATGTAGCTCTCATGATCTCGCCGCTGTTCCACGTCGCGTCACTAGGCATGGGTACCCTTCCCGCATTCCTCAAAGGTGCGACGGTCGTTCTGGAGTCCCGCTTCGACCCCGGCGTCGCCCTCGAACTGATTGAGCGTCACCGAGCTACGTGGATTAGTGGCGTGCCCACGACATTTCAGATGATGGCCGAGCATCCTGACTGGGCTCGACGTGACATCAGCTCCCTGCAGAAGCTCACCTGCGGGGGCTCGCCCGTTCCGCTGCGTGTCATCGATGCCTACCAAGATCGGGGCCTCTCCTTTACGGGTGGCTACGGGATGACAGAGGCCGGCCCCGGCGTGACCACTCTTCATCCGGAATGGACGCGCGAAAAAATCGGTTCGTCAGGGGTCCAACACTTCTTCACCCAGATGCGCATCGTCAACGACACCAGCGAACCTGTCGGCATCGGCGAGATGGGCGAGATTCAGATTTCCGGCCCCAACGTCATCCGACGGTACTGGGGCTTCCCCCAGCTCCCTCTCGAGTCGATCACCCCCGATGGCTGGTTCCGTACCGGCGACATGGGTTATCAGGACAGCGACGGATTCCTGTTTATCTCCGATCGACTGAAAGACATGATTATCTCCGGTGGCGAGAACGTCTATCCAGCAGAAGTCGAGAAGCTCATCATCGAGTTGCCCCAGGTCGGATCCGTTGCCGTCATTGGTGTTCCCGACGACAAATGGGGCGAGGTGCCCGTCGCGGTTGTCACTGCGCGTGACGGCGCAGTGGTGACGGCGGAAGATGTTCAACGCCACCTGGCGGGGAAGATCGCACGCTACAAGACACCGAAGTCGATCATCATCGTCGAGGAGCTTCCGCGGACAGCGAGCGGTAAGGTCCGCAAAGCCGTCCTGCGCGCCCAGTACAGTTCGCTGAGCACGCCCGCGAATTGACCGAAAGCAGTCAGCGCGGGCCGGTTCCGGTCAGCGCAACGCGACAGGCATGGAGACTGTGTCGAAGTCCCTCGATGTCCTGCTGCGAGAGCACGGAGATCATCTTGTCTTCGACCCCCGCAACCGGTTCACGCACCCCATCCAAAACTTTCTGCCCCTCCGAGGTGAGTGAGATCAGAACCTGTCGTCGATTGTTGGGGTCACGATCGCGATGGATGAGGCCCTGCTCTTCGAGCCCGGTGACGAGTTGAGCCATGGACTGTGCACGAACGAAGGAATTCCGTGCCAGTTCGGCCGCCGTTATCCCTGGGCGTCGCTCAAGGACCGTCAGGGAGGTGTACTGCGGAAGTGTCAGCCCCGCCGCGTTCACGACACCATCCATCTGGGAGCGGACAGCCGACTCGACCTGCTTAATCAGGTAAACGAGAGTTACGGCAGATGCTGCCGCCTCGGTGCGATCTTCAGGCATGCTGATCAGAATAGTCAGCTTGACTGCCTTTTACTCGCTTCGCCAGTCGCCGTTTCACGGCATCGCCCACCGTCGGCCATAGGCCGCGGGGCATGTAGAGCAGAAATAGAATGAGGATTATTGCATAGGCCGCGTACTGAAGGATCGTGCCGACGATGGGCGGCGTGCCCGGAACGTTGCTGATGGTGTTGAGCGCCTGGACGAGAACGGACACGAGGACCGTTCCGACCACACCGCCCCACAGCGTCCCGAGGCCTCCGATGACGGCCATGATCACGTAGGTAAACGACATGGACGGCGGGAACGATTCTGCGCTTACGTAGGGGATGAAGAACGCAGTGATGCCGCCAACGAGCCCCGCGCACCCCCCGGCGAGGGCGAAGACGGCGAGCTTGGTCCGAAGGACCGGAACACCGGATGACGCTGCTGCTGACTCGCTGCCCGCGACTGCTCGCACCCCGCGCCCGAACCTGCTCGAGATGACGTTGTGCGAGACGACCATTGTGATGGCGAGCACTGCGAGGGCAAGGTAGGCGAAGAACAGCTGGCCAGTCACTACGAGACTCCCGATGCCGAGACTAGGGATGCCGACGATACCCGCGCCGCCGCCCAGGATGGGGACCCCGCCCATCAAGGCGCCGACGAGCAGCAATACGGCGAGCGTTCCGAAGGCCAGGTAATGGCCACGAAGCCGCAGCAGCGGTAGCCCCAGAAGATAGGCGAGCCCGGCCGAAATGAGTGGTGCAGCTATGAGAGCAATAAGCGGCGGCACGTGGAGGCTGACCGTCGAGACGGCGACCGTTAGCGCACCAATTGCGACGAACGCACCCTGGCCGAGCGACGCCTGGCCCGCGTATCCCATGAACAGCGACAGACCGACCACGACGACAGCGGCGAGCACGGTCTGCACGTAGAAGGTTTCGTCGTTCAGGAACAGCGGGATGAGAATTGCGATGAGAGTAACCACCGCCGTCGGGATCGCTCGCTGGATAGACCGGTTCACTTTGCCTCCTCGGCGGAGAGGCTCTTGTGCCTCGCTATCATTACGACGAGCAGCATCACCAGGGCCGCAACCGTTTGGTATGAGCCGCCGAAGTAGCCGGCGACGAGTTGGCCGCTGATCCCCAGCACGAGGCCACCGACGACGGTGAGCCACGGGCTGGAAAGACCACCAAACACGGCCGCCGCGAATCCACCGAGCGCGAGCGGGAGATCAGACGAGAAAGAAATCGGACTGAACGGGGCGGTCACCACACCGGCCAGGCCGCCGAGCATCCCCGCGATCGCGAAGGCGATAAAGCCCATCCGGCGCGAATCGATTCCAACGAGCGCCGCTGCGCGGGGATTGGATGCGGCGGCTGTCATCCCCTTGCCGAGATAGGTGCGCCCGAAGAAGATGCCGAGCAGGATGAAGGCGACCACCGCGATCCCTGCCGTGAGCAGGCGCTGGTTCTCAATCGACGCACCGAGGATGACCGTCGTACCGCCGAGTCCCTCGGGCGCTATCGGCGACTGACCCCAGATCGTCACGAAGATTCCCTCGGAGAGGATTGACAGGCCGAGGGTGATGAGCAGTGCGGTGAGCGGTGGCGTTCCCTTTTTTCCAATGGTGACAAAGCCGAAGGCGAGGCCGATAAGGCCAGTCAGGACCACGGCGAGTACCTCGGCGAGCCCATGGGGGATCGAAAAGCTAAGGAACGAGTACGAGACGAGCCCCCCAAACACTGCAAGAGTTCCCTGCGTGAAGTTCACGACATGGGTTACCCGGTGGACTACGACGAACCCGCTGCCGACGAGTGCGTAGGTCGCACCGATCGTGATGCCGGAGGCTACGTAGATGAGCAGGGCGTTCACTTGGTTCTCTTTCGATCTGCCGAGGTTTCGATGCCACCGAGATAGGCCGCGCTGAGGTGTGGATCGGCCGCCAGGGTTGCGGAGGCTCCGGACGCGACGATCTTGCCCGCCTCAAGGACATACGCTCGCGCACACATCCGGAACGCTAGGTCCACCTCTTGCTCGATCAGCAGGATGGTCGTTCCGCGTGAGGCGTTGAGTTCGATCAGGTAGTTCGCGAGGTTGGCGACAACGAGTGGCGCCAAGCCAAGAGAGAGCTCGTCGACGAGCAGAAGGTCCGGGCCGGCCATGAGTGCCCGACCGACGGCGACCATTTGCTGCTGGCCGCCTGAGAGCGTGCCGGCCTTTTGGTCTTTCATTCGAGCCAGATCGGGCAGGAGTTCGTAAATGGCCGCTGGGTTGCGGTCCTTTACCCGCCAGGCACCGAGTCGCAGGTTGTCATCGACGGACATGTCGGCGAACATCTGCCGGCCCTCGGGTACCTGGGCGCTCGGGCCATCGACAGTGATCATCCCGGATGCGACGGGAATAACCCCGCTGATCGCGTTGACAATCGACGACTTGCCCGCGCCATTGGGCCCGACCAGGGCGACCATCTCGCCCTTCTCAACCGAGACGCTGACTCCGTCAACTGCGGTCGCGGTTCCGTAACGAATGACGACGTCCTCAAGAGTGAGCACGGGATACTTCCGTTCCGAGATAGGCGTCGATGACGCGCTGGTTACTGCGCACCTCATCGGGTGTGCCGTCGGCGATGACCTCACCCAGGTCGAGAACGGCGATGCGGGTCGCGAGCCTCATGACCATCGTGACATCGTGCTCGATAAGAACGATGGTCATCCCCTCGTCGTGCATCTGCGCGATGAGGTCGGAGAGGTCGCGGCGTTCGGCGGCGCGAAGGCCGGAAGCCGGCTCATCGAGCAGGAGAAGTTTGGGTGCTCCCGCGAGGGCGCGGGCGACTTGCACCCGGCGCTGCTGGCCAAGTGGCAGGGAGTCAGCGGGTCGATTTGCCCAGTCGGAGAGACCGACCCTCGCGAGAGCGGCGACCGCTCTCTCTTTGATGTCACGTTCCTCGCGACGCTGCGCGGGAAGCCGCAGGGCGGCCGCAAATGCTCCGGAACGTGTGATCGAGGTCGTTCCCACCATGACGTTCTCGAGCACCGTCATTCCGGGGAAAAGTCGTGCCCCTTGGAAGACGATAGCGATCCCGAGCCGCGCTCGACGATGTGTGGGGAGTCGTTCGACCCTCCCACCGTCAAAATCTATCGACCCGCGGAGGGGCTGGGTTTGCCCGCTGATGAGGTTCATGAGCGTGGATTTTCCGGCGCCGTTGGGGCCAATGATGCCCCGCAGCTCGCCCCGCTCGACAACGAGGCTGACATCTCGCACGGCGAATACCCCGCCGTAGGAGCGCGATAGTGCGGTGATGGAAAGCATCTGAGTCTCGTCGTCGAGTCGTGGAGATGGGTGTTACTTGGGCGGGTCGGCTGCGAACTGCTTCTTCGTGTACGGCGTAGCCACGAATTTGCCGTCTTGGATCTCAACGATCGCGATATCCGAGGCGTGGAGGCCCGAGTGGTCTGTCGCGGAGAACGTAAAGCGACCACCCACCGTCAGCGTGTTCAGCTTTTCGAGTGCGTTGCGGATGGAGGTACGGTCCGATGAGCCTGCGGACTTGATGGCGGCCGCCGCAAGCTGCACAGCCGTCGCGGCGTCGAAGGCGAACTGGGGAGGGAATGCTCCGCTGTGCCCCTTTTCCCACGCGGTGACGAACTTGCCGATTTCGGTCTTGTAGGCACCCGCGGGCATTGCCTCGTACGCCATTGCGCCGCCGCTTGAGAGCACGACGCCGTTGGAAGCTGTGCCGGTCGGCTTCGTGTAGAGCGATGATGCTTGCGCGCCACTCATGAACAGCTTGACGCCAGATCCCGCGATCTGCTTGGTGAGAATAGCCGGTCCGGCGCCCGGGCCCCAGACCATGAGCGCGTCGGCCCCGGACTGCTTGACGTGCGTGATGAGCGGCGTGAAGTCGGTTGCCGTGACGTCGAAGCCCTCGCTCAGCACGACCTGAATGCCCAGTTTCTTAGCGGCAGCGGCAGTTGCATTTGCGGCCGGCTGCATTGCGGAGCTTTGCGTGAGATAGGCGAGGGCCAGCTTCTTCACGCTGACCGACGCGAAGTACTTCGCGAGGACATCGCTCACTTTGGCCGTGGGAGCTGACACGCTGAAGGCGTACTTGTTACTGCCATTCGCGTACGAGTCGACCGGGCCAATAGCCAACATTGGTATGGCAGCCGTCTGGGCGCTCGGTCCTACCGCCGCGGAGTTTGCGGCGCTGACGGACGAGAGGATGATCGATGTCGACTTGTCGGCGGCCAGCTGGTTGAACAGCGTGACCGACTGGGTGACATCGGACTTATCGTCGTTGACGATGAGTGTGAGCTTACTTCCGTTTACGCCGCCGGTTGAGTTGATCGTCTGGATCATAAGTTGCGCAGCCTCTTGGGCGGGAACGCCCAGGCTGGACAGGTTGCCGGTCAGCGGGCTGAGCATGCCGATCTGGATCGGGCCCGAGCTGGCGGTGGAGCCCGTGCTGGTGGGGGAACCCGTGTTGGCCGAGCAGCCAGCGAGGGCGAGCGTGGCCGCCACGGCGACGACCCCCAGAATTTTTTTGTGCTTCATTGCAACTCCCATTTTTGCCTCGTTGAAAAGTTGGGTGGATCCTGCCCGGCCGCGCTAAGTCGGACACAAGCGACGGGGGAAACATCTCCTGCTGAGGCCACCTGATAGTCAGGCTGCCTGTCGGTCGATTATGAATGCAGGTAGCCTGATTGTCAAGGGACGGAAGACGAGGAGGATCCGCCGTCGATAAGGGCGGGGGGCGGGAAGAGCAGCTAGCTACCCTCATCGAAGGCGATGCGCCCTAGCAGGGTCCGTAGCTGCTCGCGCTCGTCGGCGCTCAGTGTGCGCAGGGAAATGTCGTCGGCCTGCTGGACCGCGACGGTCGCCCGGACGTAGAGCCGACGGCCCTCGGCAGTTGCGCTGATTATCTTGGATCGTCGGTCGCTGGGATCCGGGGCGCGCTTCAGTAGTTTTCGAGCCTCGAGGCCATCTACCAGCGCGACGATCTGGCTCGGATCGAGACTGAGAAACTCTGCGAGCTCACGCTGGGACGGACCCTTGCCGCTGCAAGCGAGCGCCAGGATCGAGTATGAGCGCACTTTGAGGTCGAGGGGAGCGAGCATTTCGTTGGCCCTTGCGCTTCCGAGAGATCTGGCGCGCGCAGCGAGAAACTCGATCTCGTTGACGAGATCAGTAGCGCGGAGGCGGATGTCGGGCGTCGCCGGATGAGCGCTGCGTATGGGTGCAGCTGGCCGACTAATCTCGTCCTCCATGCCGAAATCATATCGTCGAAGAATCTGGCACAGCGGACACCGCCGACAATTCGTAGGTGTTTATCTATTGTTGATCTTTTTAACTAATCGTGTTCTACTCGACTCTGTTCGCGCGAAACTCACGGCGCGATCCCTTTCTTATCAACGTCGAGGAGAACCATGAGCCTGGCAGGCAAAGTCGCGATTGTGACCGGAAGCGGCAGGGGGCTCGGCCTCGCTTACGCGCTCGAGCTCGCGGCTCAGGGCGCATCCGTCGTGGTCAACGATGTCGACGCTACGATCGCAGCGGAAGCAGTCCAGTCCGTGCGGGACGCCGGAGGGAACGCCGTTGCGCTCGTTGCACCGGTGGGCACCACTGAAACCGCGAAGGCCCTGGTCGCCGCGGCGGTGGAGAATTTTGGACGCCTCGACATACTTGTCACGAACGCCGGTGTTTTGCGCGACACCGTGGTCTGGAAAATGTCGGACGAAGATTTCGACACCGTCATCAACGTCCATCTCCGCGGGACCTTTGTCTGCGTTCGTGAGGCCGTCATCCAGTTCCGTGCACAGGGTGAGGGCGGGCGCATCATCTGCATAGGTTCGCCAACCGGCCAGCGCGGCAACTTCGGCCAGACGAACTACGCGGCTGCAAAGGCTGGCATCGTCGGGATGGTGCGAACCTGGGCGCTCGAGCTGAAGCGCGCCGGCATCCTCGTGAACGCGCTCATACCGGTGGCCGCTACGGCCATGACTGCAACCATCCCCTACTTTCAGAAAGCCGTCGAGGCTCAGGCAGCCGGAGAGCCCATTCCGAACTTCTTCCGTCACAAGCTTGGCTTTGGAACGGCCGCGGATGTCGCGGGAACGGTCGCCTTCCTCGCCTCGGACGCCAACACGGTTACCGGCCAAGTCATTGGCGTCGGTGGTGACCGGATTCAGCTGTGGTCGCACCCCGATGCGATAGCAAGCGAGTACAGCACCGGAGGTTGGAGCTACGACGAACTGATAGCGCAGTTCGACGACCTCTTCGGCGGCAAGCGCGAGACGGTCGGAGAAAGCTTCCCCGACGTTCCCGCCGACCTCGCACCGGTGCCAGCGTCCTGACATGGCCTATGAATATGGCCTGGCCGTCAACGACCTGATCGCCATCGACACGCACGTGCACATCGAGGTCGACGAATCAGGGCACAACGCACTCCCCCAGGTTCTAGTCGACGCCTCCAGCAAATACTTCAAAGCGAATGCCGATCGCCTGGGTCTCGACTCGATCGCAGAGCTTTACCGTGAGCGCAAGATCGCGGCAGTCGTGTTCACGGTGGATGCTGGCACCCGGCTGAAGCACGCCGCCAATAGCAGTGAGGAGCTTGCGCTCGGTGCCGCGCGCAACAACGACGTGCTCATCCCGTTCGGGTCTGTCGACCCCCACACGGGCGATGCCGCAATTACCCGCGCGAGGATGCTCGTCGAGGAGTACGGCGTGAAGGGCTTCAAGTTCCATCCGACCGTGCAGAACTTCAACCCATCGAGCGAGTGGCTTTACCCGCTATACAGTGAAATCCAGCGTCTCAGCGTTCCCGCGCTTTTTCACACCGGCCAGACCGGAATCGGAGCCGGGCTCCCCGGCGGTTTTGGGCTCAAGCTCGGGCTGTCGAATCCGATGCACCTTGACTCAGTCGCGGCGGACTTTCCCGACCTGCAGATCATCATGGCCCATCCATCTGTTCCTTGGCAGGACGAAGCGATCTCCATTGCAACCCACAAGGCAAACGTGTGGATCGATCTTTCCGGCTGGTCCCCGAAGTACTTTCCCGAGAGCCTCGTGCGGCAGGCGAACTCACTGCTGCAGGACAAGGTGCTGTTCGGGTCGGACTATCCCCTGATCCACCCCGATCGCTGGCTCGGCGACTTCGCCGCCCTTCCGTTGAAAGACGAAGTGCGCCCCAAAATCCTCAAAGCCAACGCGCTCAGGCTGCTCGGTCTTTCGTCAACTTCCGGCTGAGCCACATCTACCGCTAGTCAAGGAGCACCAATGAGTACGACAGAAATCGAATTCGCCGACATCGAAAACGTGAAAGGGAGAGACCTCGGCTTCACCGAATATCGTACGGTGACGCAGGAACAGGTCGACACCTTCGCCGATGCCACCGACGACCACCAGTGGATACACACCGACCCCGAGCGCGCCAAAAGCAGCCCGTTCGGCGGTCCCATCGCTCACGGATTCCTGACGCTATCGCTTGCGATCCCGTTCTGGACGGAACTGCTCGAGGTGAAAGGGGTGGCGACGAAAATCAATTACGGCCTGGATAAAGTACGGTTCCCGGCCCCGGTGCGCGTCGGCGCACGCATCCGAATGACTGCCACCGTCGCGGATGTCGTCATTCTGCAGGGCGGCGTGCAACTGTCTGTCGACCAGGTCATCGAGATCGAGGGCCAGCCAAAACCGGCCGTCGTGGCGCGCGGTCTCTACCGCTTTTACGCCTAGGAACCAAGGGATGCGGATGCCCCCGGGTCGCGAGATCCGGGGGCATCTCCGTCGGGCTCTGCGCTAGCGCCGAGCGGCTGAACGTTCAGCCGAGCGAGATGACGACGGACTTCGTTCGCGTGTATTCGTCGATGGCCTCGTGCCCGTTTTCGCGGCCATACCCCGAGCTCTTGACCCCACCGAACGGAACAGCAGGATCAAGCATCGCCCAGTCGTTGACCCAGACGATACCGGCCTCCAGCTGGGCGGCGACCCGATGAGCGCGCGCGATATTCGTCGTGTGTAGACCGGCAGCCAGGCCATACGGAGTGCCATTGGTCAACACGATCGCCTCAGCCTCGTCGCGGAATGTCTGCACCGTGATCACCGGACCGAAGATCTCCTCTTGGACGATGCGCGAGTCGTTGGCGACCCCTGTGATCACTGTCGGCAAGTAGTAAAAACCACCATTGAGCTCCAATCGCTCACCGCCGGTCAGGACCACTCCCCCTGACTCGATTCCGAGCGCGACATATTTCTCGACGTTGCGCACGTGTCGATCCGCCGCCATCGGCCCCATCCCGGTGTTCGGGTCAAAAGGGTCGCCAACCGGAACGTGAGCGAGTTCCGCGAGCAGAGCATCCACCACATCCTTCTCGATGCTCGCCTCAACCAGAAGCCTGGGGGCGCCCATGCAAAACTGCCCGGCGTTGAAGACCATGCCCTTGACGATCGAGGGGATCACGCGAGCCAGGTCTGCGTCGGCGAACACGATCTGCGCGCCATTACCGCCGAGCTCGAGGCTGATCGGCTTGAGACTCTGTCCGGCGCTCGAGGCGATGAGACGACCGACTGCGGTGGATCCGGTAAACGCGATCTTGTTGATATCAGGGTGACGAAGCATGGCTTCACCGAGCGCAGGTCGCCCTCCCGTGACCACGTTGACGACGCCAGCGGGTATGCCGGCCTCCTCGAAGATGGCGGCCATTGCGAGTGCTGAAAGCGGAGTGTCCGGTGCTGGCTTATGCACGACCGAATTGCCCGCAGCGAGGGCCGGGGCGAGCTTGTTCGAACTGAGGACGAGGGGGAAGTTGAACGGGGTTATCGCACCGACTACGCCGTGTGGCTCGCGGCGGGTATAGGCGAACGCGTTCATCGGGGTGTCGCGAACCGAACCGTCTATCGTCTGCGCGAGGGCGGAGCAGTACTCGAACTGGTCTGCGGAGTTCAGCACGTCGACGGGCCGACAGAACGTGACGGGCTTGCCAACATCCATGCTCTCAATGGCCACAAGCTCGTCGGCACGCTCGCGCATGAGGTCAGCTACCCTGTGCAGCGTCCGCGCTCTCTCCCGCGCGGGAAGGCGCGACCATGAGCCTCGCTCAAAGGCTGTGCGAGCGGCAGCCACCGCGGAATCGAGGTCGCTATCAGCAGCATCCGCCACGGTGCCGACCACAGTGGCGGTCGACGGGTCGATGACCTCCATTGTTGCCGAGCCCGCGGCCTCTCGCCACCCACCGTCGATATACAGCAGGCCGGGCTTCAGAACAGGGCGGACGAGAGCAGCTTCTGGCATGACGCGTACCTTTTTATCTAGTGTTTGTGGGCGAATTGCGGGAATAGGACCTCTGCCGTGTTTCGATCGAGGAGGCGGTGCGCCTCCGCATCCAAGATCTCCGACCGCTCATACGCCGCCACCTGCCCGAGTACCGTGGGTTCGACGGTGTAGGGCCAGTCGGTCCCGAACAGCAGTTTGTCCGGTCCAACGAGGCCGAGGACAGACAGGATCTGCCTCGGAAAGGGAAATCCGGCGATGTCGTAATAGAAGGACCGTAGCGTGCCGAGAAAGTCGACCTCGTTCGCCGGTGGCGGTAGGAGGCGGGAGCTGATCTCGGCGACGCGATCAGCGATCGAACTGAGAGCGCCGCCAGCGTGGGGCAGGACGACAGTGGCACCCGGGTGACGATCGAGAACTCCGGAGAGCACCAGGTTCGTCACCGCACGCGTCGTGTCGAGGGGGAACTCGAGGATGGGTGCGGGACGACCAAGTGTGAGCGCTTCGCCACACACTGGCGTAGTCGGGTGGATAAAAATCGTCGACTTTCGCGCAGCGACCGCTGCGATGAGGGGGTCCATGCGCGGGTCGCCGAGGTACATGCCATCGGTGTTGCTGAACAGTACAACGCCGACTGCGCCAAGTTCGTCAATGGCGTAGCTCACCTCAGCGACGGAGTGATCCACGTCGGGAAGCAGCGCCGAGGCGAAGAAACCGAAGCGGCCCGGATAGGCGGCTGAGATCCCGGCGCCAGTTTCATTCACACGGCGTGCTAGCTCGATCGCAGCCTGGTCGTTCCCGAAGTGGACACCCGGGCTCGAGATCGAAAGGATCGCAGTTTCGACACCCGCCCTATCCATGAAACGTAGGTGGTCCTCCGCGCTCCAGGCGGGCAGGCGTGGCATGCCATCCGGCTGGCTGTGGCCGGCGGCCGCGGCGGCCGCAGAATAAAAGTCCGGCAGGAAGTGCGCGTGGACATCGATGCGCCCCCGCCCGCTTGCCACGGCGTTGTCGTGGTTCATTCGGTGCGCCTCACTCGCTTAGTGATCGTGATCACCGTGTGAGTGGTTGTGACTGTCGTCACCGTGCGGATGTTCGTGCGGTTCGAACAACGACCCGTCGTTGGTCGGCATGGCGCCATACAGGCGCTTCGCCGCGATCACCTCATCCGGTGTGAGCTGACGATGTTCGGTCGACGGCAACTCGTACGCGGTCGCCGGGCTGCTGAGGGCTTCGAAGTACTTTTCGAAACCGCCGGGAGTCGTGATGAGCAAAAACTTCGCGGTCTCCGACGTCACGCGAAACTCGTGCCGTGTCGAATGCGGAACATAGGCGAATCCACCAGCGACGATGCCTTCGTACACCGTGTCGCCAACGGCGAAGTCCATCACACCCTCGAGCACGTAGAACGCTTCAGTGGTGTTCGAGTGGGTGTGTGCTGGAGCGGCGAACCCGCGCGGAGCGAGCTGCTCGACCACCGAGAACTGGCCGTTGGTATCGAGGGCACGAGCCTTCATGGTGAACAGCGCCTGCATAAACCAACTGGCCGGCCCGGCGCCTGCGGGCAACACGTAACCGGGCGCCAGTCCCTCGGGCGTCCCCCCGGAATGCGTGGTGGACACGGGATCATTGACATCGATTTCGACCGGGGGCTTCAAGTACGACAGGGTCATGGCTCCTCCTTTGGAGTCTGTTGGGGCGGTGGTTATTAGGCGGGCGATGCGGGGAGCAGGCCGTCCTCGATGAGGATTCGCTGCACATACTGCAGCGCACCGAATGCTCGCGGAAGTCCGGCGTAGAGCGCGAGATGCTGAAGCACTTCTTGGAGCTCCTGTACCTCGAGACCGTGTCGGAGACCGGCTCGCACATGGATGCCGATTTCGTGCTCGGCGCCGAGGGTGACGAGGGAAGCAATGGTGGCGAGCGAGCGGTCGCGGCGGCTTAGCTCGGGCCGCGTCCACACCTCGCCCCAGCAGTAACGCGTGAGGAAGTTTTGGAACGGTTCGGTGAATTCGGTGATGCCGGCGATCGTCCGATCGACGTGGGCATCGCCGAGCGCGACCCGCCGGCTCGCGTATCCAACCTCCAACGTCGCCGCAGATCCAAAATGTTCGAGCAGCAGGCGGGACAGGATGGCCGGCTGCTCCACCGCGACGAGGTGGGCGGCTCCCGGTACGACGACGATCCGGGCATCCGGGATTAGAGAGGCGAACGCGCGCACGGCATCGGCCGGCGCGAGGGGATCTTCGGCGCCCGCAACCACGAGAGTGAGCGCCGCGACGCGACCGAGGTCTTCGGCAAGAGCGCTGGAGTCGACTTCAGCGATCTCGCCCACGGTATCCATCTGCGCCTGAAGGCCGGCCACGAGAGCTGCATCCCTGCCAGCAAGGGCGGGCGTGATCCAAGTATCGACAGCCGAGCCACTGGAAACGCCCAGGGCCGAGCCAACGAGCGCGATGCGGCTCACGCGCCGCGGCTCGTGGATCGCGAGCCAGACGGCGGTGAGACCGCCGATACCGGCGCCTGCAATGTAGGCACGATCGATTGAGAGCTCGTCGAGCGCCGCGATGACCTGAGCGCCCAGCTCATCAAGCGTGCCGCCCTTCGGCGCGAGTGCGACGACGCGGAACTGCTCCGCAAGTGGGCTGACGACGGAGTCCCACGATGCTGCTGTGGCCCCGGCCGTTGCGAGGAGGATGAGAGCCTGTGCCCCATCGGGTCCGGTTATGGTCTCGGTGACGTTAGGCATGATTCTCTCCACAGCTCTGTGTTGGTCGCGTTTTCAGCGGTGTGTGTCTTAAACATACAGTTTACCTGTCAATCTGTAAACTGCGTGATCCGGCCCAACGGTTCTCGACGCGACCGAATTTCCACACGGCGACGGCAACAATCCAGGTAAGAACGAATAAAACGACCACGGCCACACCAAGGTCGCCGAGACTTACGCTCTCGACCCAGCGCCACAGCGGCCCGACAAGACCGAGCTGGCCACCGAGCAGTCCCAGGAGCTCCACCGTGCCGATACCGAGCGCGACAATCACGGACAGTCCGGTGACCGTCATGTTGTAGTAAACCTTCCGTACTGGCCGCGCCTGCGCCCAGCCGTAGACAAAATTCATCAACGAGCCGTCGAGCGCATCGAACAACGACATCCCGGCAGCGAAGAGTATGGGCAGGCAGAGCACCGCATACCACGGCAGTCCGCTCGTCGCACCAGCGCCCGCGAGCACCAGCAGGGCGACCTCTGTCGCGGTGTCGAAGCCGAGCCCGAAAAGAAGACCGATTCCGTACATCTGGCGTGGATTCTTGATGGAACGCATCAGGCGGCCCAGGAGCCTATTTGCAATGCCGCGTTTTTCCAGTTGTCCCTCGAGTGCCTGGGGATCGTAGCTGCCGGTTCGCATCCTCAGAAACACCTTGACAATGCCCACCAGCACGACGATGTTCACGGCCGCGAGAAGGTACAAGAATAGTCCCGAGACGATCGGCCCCACGATGCCCGTGACCTGATGGAGCACAGATCCACTGTCGTGAACGGATGTAACTAGCCCTCTCACCCCGAGCGACAGCAGGATGGTGAGCATGAGAACTACGCTCGAGTGTCCGAGCGAGAACCAGAATCCGACTGTCAGTGGTTTCTGCTTATCGGCGACGAGCTTTCTGGTTACCCCATCGATGGCCGCGATGTGGTCGGCGTCGAACGCGTGCCTCATACCGAGAGTGAAGGCAGTGATGCCGATGCCGACCCCGAACGTCTTAGTCCCGAACTGGAGGTGTGCCGGTACAACTGCAATGAGCAGGGTTCCCCAGCCGAGGACGCACAGCCCGAGGATAGTCGCCACCATTCCGAACACCCCCGTCGCTCCCCCACGATTGAGGCGAGGCATGGATCTCATCAGCGGGATCTTTCGGTCGGGGATCGTTGGCCCTCGGCATTCTCACAACGATTCGTGCGGAATTGGGCGCCGACTGGCCGTTGACTTGATATTCAGTTTACCTGCCTATCGGCGAATTGCAAGCGAGCGACGAGACTCATCTAAAGTGCTCGCGAAATGGGGTGCGTGCCTCATTTGGTAACTGCTCGCGAAATGTCGGTCATCGCCTGGGTGCTGCGGTGTGCTTGGCAGATGGGTCACACGTTGTCGATGAGCGCGCGCCGAGAGATCACGAAGAAGCACGCGGCCGAGTATGCGAAAACTTCGAAGAAGGCCAAGGGTGTGATGCTTGATCAGCTGGTTGCGACGACGGGCTGGTCGAGGGCGAACGCGCGGCGGGCGTTGACGGTGGCGGTGAAGCCGGAAGGGGTCAGCGAAGGCGGTGAAACGCAAGCCCCGTGGTCGGACGTATGGCTATGACACGCTGAAGCTGCTGGTCCAGGTGTGGAACCTTGCCGGGCGTCCATCGGGGAAGTATCTGGCCGCAACGATGAGCATCTGGCTGCCGAAGCTGGAGCAACATCACGAGCTCGACGGGAAGCGGTTGACCGAGCACACGCGGGCGCAGCTGTTGACGGTGTCCGGGGCGACGATCGACCGGCTGCTGAAACCCACTCGCGATGGTGCTCAGCTGGTGGGCCTGTCGGGGACGAAGCCGGGACCTTTGCTGCGCAACTTGATCCAGGTTCGCAAGGCCGGAGACGAACACGAGAAAGCTCCCGGGTTCGTGGAGGCAGACCTGGTCCTGCACTGTGGCCCGACGCTGCAGGGCGAGTTTGTGCACACGTTGACGGTGACCGACGTGTTTACCGGCTGGACAGAGAACATGGCTTTGAAAAATGGTGCCCACCGGTGGGTGATCGAGGCGATGACGCAGATCGAGGCCCGTCTACCGTTCCCACTGGTCGGGCTGGACACCGACAACGGGGGCGAGTTCATCAATCACGCCTTGATCAAGTGGGCCGGGGACCGGAACCTGTTCTTCACCCGGTCGAGGCCCTACAAATCGAACGATAACGCGCACGTCGAGCAGAAGAACGGCGACGTGGTGCGTCGCCACGCGTTCCACTACCGCTACAACACGACCGTCGAGTTGCAGCTACTGAACGAGCTCTACTTGCTCGTGCGGGTGCGGTTGAACATGTTCACCGCGACGACGAAAGCCGTCGACTGGCGATCGCACAAGCATGGCAAGAAGACGCGCGTCTATGACAAACCTCGCACCCCTTACCAGCGTGTGCTGAAGTCCGGAGTCCTCAGCGCGGAGAAAGTTGCCGAGCTTGACACAGTGTTCGAGGCCACAAACCCGGCAGAACTGACCCGGCAAATCACCGCGATCCAGACCCGCGTCATCACCCTCGCCACAGACAAAACCAGAGCGATCACCGCTGCCGTTTCGCGAGCAAAAACAAATGAGGCAGGGAATCAACTTTCGCGAGCATCTTAACGTGAGGCACTACGGCGAGGACCTGATACCCAGTTCTCTGAAGTCACCCGCGGAAGCCTTTCGTGTCAGATTGGATGAGGCCAGCACCTCAGAGCAAGTCCACCGTCTGATGTACGGCGAGAACCAGGAATACCCCGATCATGTCCAGCTCCTCCCTGTCGGTTCTGCGCGACGAAGGACCCGTGCCCAACACCAGCCCGGGCCCCAGCGCTGGCGACCGCGAGGCGGGCGTGGTCGTCGATGAGCTGGAAGATCACGAATTTTCGGCCCCCACTCAACCCATATTCGGTAAGGATGCCCGCGAAATTCTCGCGCTGCTGAAACTCGAGGGTCTCGACGTGGCGATTGCGGCGGAAGTCCTCGATCGCGCTTCCAGCGTTGATAAAAAGAAGCTGCCCGCCATGATAAGTGAAGCATTCGACCTGATCCGCACGATCCTTCTGCTGACGAAGGCCGACCAGAAGTTCATAGCTGCGGCGATGAAGTTTTAGGTGCGCGAGCTGGAGCGCCGAGGCGCAACTGCAAACCGAACGCCCTCAGTTATGGATCGATGCCATCGCGATTCGATCCCGCGCCTCTCCCACGTTGCCTCGCACAGCTCAGATCCCACCAAGATGGGATTAACCGCGAGCGCAATCGGCAAGGTGTTCAATCGGGTGGGAGTGAAGACGCGCAGATCCACAGCCAATAGCCGGAATACGGGGGGGCTGACCCCATGCTGGCGACGACGAGCCAGCACGGCCTCGCGGACCGTCAAAAATGTTTTATTTCGCCGATGAGCCAATCGGGATCTTGCGGAGCGGAACCGTCTGTCCTCGGCGAAGCGTGACCGGTCATATAACGAGAGGTGACTGTGATTCCGAGGTCGACGGACGCGATGTCCGGTTCGTCAGGTCTGTCAGTTTGGAGAGGCGTTGCGTTTGCACAGCCCTACGATGACGAGTCCCAACATTGGTCAACAGTGAAACACCCTGGGTTTGGCGACCGCCTTTGGATGGCCACACATCGTGCTTGGGGTTCTGATCGGTGCGCTCAATGATGATGCCGCTCGCGCGGTGTGGCGCGCAGCTCGCGCAGATCGATTCGGCATCACCCTCGCTGACGCCAGCCCACCGGTCCCACCGTGTGGCCTACGACAATCGCTGGATGATCATCCTTCGAATTGCCGTCCCTTTCGTCTCAGCTGCCGCCGCTGAGATAGGCGGCGCGTGGCCGATTTGGCAGTCGGTCAGGGAGAACCGACCCTGGTGGTTTGCCAACCTTGGCGCGACGGCGCTCGGTGCTAATGGCTTCATCGCGTCACTGCAGCCCGCAGCTAACTTCAGCCGCGTGCTTGCGGCGTACGGTGGCATCTTCAACGCTGGATCCCTCGCTTGGTGCATTACAATCACGCCCCTACTGTGGCTTGGACTTCAGCAAGCTGATGCTCTCGTCAAGGTACGAGGCCTCGTGATTTTGCCCTAAACGGTTGCGACTAGCTGCTCGCGCGGAGGCTCTTGAGCCACTCAATCACCGGACCGGCGAGGAGTGTCTCGAACTGGTGATCAGCGTGGCTCGCACCCTTCAGAATCCGCACTACGACCTCGGCACCTTTCGCGCGCAGCGCATCGGCGAGGATCATCGTCTGTCGGTACGGGACGAGACGGTCATTTGTCCCGCTCGCGAGGAAGAATGCCGGTAAGTCCGGTGTTCCTTCTAGGTATGTGATTGGATTCGCACGCGCAGCGACTTCGGGTACATCCTGGATCGAAGCTCCGAGAAAACGAGATTCGGGCGAGTTGGCTGGGTTGTGCGCCTGCGCCAGGGGACCATCCCCGCTCGGCGGTTCTGCCGCAAACTGGTCGTCCATGACGAGGAAATCAGATGGGCCGTACCAGTCGATGACGGCTGAGACACTCGAGTCGTCTCCTGGCTCGTCGAATTCAGTAGTTTGCCCGCTCGTGACGCCGAGCATTGCTGCTAGGTATCCGCCGGCAGATCGGCCCCAGGCCGCGATGAAGGTCGGATCAAGGTTCCAGTCGGCGGCGTTCTTTCGAAGGAACGCCGTTGCATGTTTGACATCGTTTATCGCAGCAGGAAAGGGCGCTTCGGAGGAAAGGCGATAGTCAACGGATGCGACGGCGAATCCGGCATCGAGCAGATCGGTGACGGATTCGAGTTCCCACGTCCGATCTCCCATCATGAATGCACCCCCGTGAATGCTCACGATCAACGGGAACGGACCTGGTTTGTTCTCTGGCAGATAGATGTCAAGAACCTGGCTGGGAGAGTCGTTGCCAAAAACGAGGGACACCTTCGGAGTCACCCGCGGAGAATTCCTTGATGATCGCGGCTTGACCTTGCGCGCGAGCTCCCGGATTCCGGACGTGGAGGCGATCCCTCCGTCCCGGAATGTCTCGAGGGTGGAGATCACGCTCCTCATGTGCGATCGCATGGCCGCTTCAGCCGCTTCAGGATCGTGGGCGCACACTGCCTCGATTATTTCAAGGTGTTCGCGCAATGCGACCGCGGGGCGCCCGGGAACCAAGGCGAGTACGAATTGGTGCCGGACGACTTGAGCGTTGAGTTGTTCGAGAATGCGCGTGACTTGTTCGTGGTTCGCGATGCTCCTGAGTGTTGCATGAAGAGTGACGTTCACATCCGAATAGTGGATGACCTCGAATCGTTCGACAGCATCCTGCAACTCCGCAGCCACTGCTCGAAGTCGCGCCACATCTTGGGGCTCGGCGCGCTCGGCGGCGCGAGCGGCGACGAGCCCCTCAAGAACCATGCGCGCTTCGGTGAGCGAGATGGCCTCTTCTACCGTGATCTCTCGGATTCGCGCACCGCGGTTGGGCTGCAACTCGACGAGGCCTTCGGAGGCGAGCTGCACAAGGGCCTTTCGCGCGATGAACCTGCTCGTCCCATAGTCAACGGCCAGCTCTGCCTCGACCAGTCTCTGCCGGGGCGAATATTCACCGCGAAGGATCGCGCCGCGCAAATCACTCAAGATCGCGTCGGACACAGCCGCTCCTCGTCTCCGGCCGCCAGCCGATCCCGGTTAACAATAGTGCTGCCAATTCTGTCAGCAGGATTGGTGGCGCCAGTTCCATAATTCTTGATCCTCAGTCTCCCGCTCACGCTCTTGTCGATACGGAATCAATCGTTACCTATTTTGTCAGTGAAAGTGTTGACAATCTTGTCGACACTAAGGATGATCGTCTTGTGCAATGGCGAACAGGACGGGATCCCCTCAGTGACGAGGCGTGGGCCAAGCTCGACGAGCATCCGCTACCCGACTCGCTCCTGATGAACGGAATCGCCACGAGACTCGGTGTGGTCTACTCGAGCCCGCCTGGCTATCGCCCACTTGAGCTCGATCTGTACATGCCCGACGAGCCGAGCGTCGGCGTACTGGCACGCCGCCCCGCGATTGTGTGGATCCACGGCGGGGCGTTCGCCATGGGTTCGAAGCGTCTCCTTCCGGGCTTTCTGAGTGAAAAGGACTTCTTCGTGCGACTTGCCCGGGCGGGCTTCGTAGTGGCGTCGATCGACTACCGGCTTTCTGCGGAGGCCCTGTGGCCGGCTCAGGTCATTGACGTTCGGGCAGCAATTCGCTGGATGCGGTCTCGAGCGGAGGAACTCGCACTCGACCCGAGTTCCATCGCGGTGTGGGGCGAGTCGGCGGGGGGGAATCTCGCGGCAATCGCTGGAGTTCTCGGATCACAAGAGTTCCAGGGGGATGCGCGGCACGAATTGCCAGAAGTTGCCGCCGTTGTCGACTGGTACGGCCCGACGGATTTCGCTGCCATGGACCGTCAGGCCCCCGCGAACTCCGCAATGCAGCACGACGACGCCGAGTCCCCCGAATCGCGACTACTGGGCGCACCGATCCAAGACGTCCCCGATCTTGTACGAGCAGCCGACCCTGCGTCCTACGTGCGGCGAGACAGCCCTCCCATGCTCATTAGACACGGACGCATCGATCGTCTTGTGCCCTTCGGACAGAGTGAGGCCTTCGCTGCGGCGCTGGAACGGGCGGGGTCAACCGTGAGGTTTCGGCCGGTGGACAATGCAGACCATGTTTTCGGCGGGCATCCCGACCCGTGGATCTTTGTCGAGGAAGCCATTGAGTTCTTGCGCGAGGTCCTGCCCGCGCACGCTAACGAAGGAGCCAGCAATGACAAAGTTGGAACAAACTGAATTGACGCCATCGTCGAGGTTTGCCCCCGTCACCAACCGGTTGCGATGGCTCGTTGGCGCCGATTGGTTCAGCGCGATCTGCGCGTTGGGGGCTCTCGTTGTTGTCGTTGGTGTGCTGCACCCCGCGTTTGTCGGTCCGACTCAGTTGACCAACATTGTCCAACAGTCCGTCTATGTTGCACTGATGGCCGCGGGCATCTCGTTCCTGCTCACCCAGGGCGAGGTCGACCTCTCTGTTGCGGGCAACTATGTGCTGGCCTCCATAACCGCGGCTCTGCTCATTCACAACGGGGTGAATCCATGGCTAGCGGCGGGAATCGCGATCATTCAGTCGGTTATCGTCGGCGCCTTCAACGCCTTCATCGTGCTGGTGATAGGTATCCCATCCCTCATCGCCACTCTCGCGATGGGATGGGTACTTCGAGGTCTTGCCTCCGCGGTCTCTGAGGGAAAGCAGGTCGTGGGCATGCCAATCCACGATTCCTTCTTCGTGATCCTCGGCGGCGGTAGTTTCTTAGGCCTGCCCGTGGCGATTTGGGTACTGATTCTCGCGGTAGTCATCCTTACGGTTGTCTTGAGAGCAACGCCATTCGGCTACCGCGTGCGCCAGATCGGGTCCAATTTGGACGCCGCTCAGTTCGCGGGTATTCCCGTCGGGCGAACAAAGGCGCTCGGCTTCCTGTTGTGCGGTGGGATAGCGGGCGTAGCCGGGATGCTCGGACTCGCGTTCTTCACCAGCGGTGACCCGACGAGCGGCGGCGGTTTTGAGTTGTTCGCGGTTGCGGGAGCGGTGATCGGCGGGAACCCGCTGACCGGTGGCACAGCCACGATCTTCGGAGCGGTGATCGGGGCGATTCTCCTGAACACGGTGAGCGTCGCGCTCGTGTTCTTCAACATTCCGGCGGTGTGGAGTCAGTTCGCAACGGGCGCGGTGATCATCATCGCTGTCTCACTGGATGGCCTTATGCGTCGTCGGCGCAACCGCAACCGACTGTGACCCCTGCTGCACATCCCTCAAGCAGAACCCCCAGCACCATCAATGCTCCAAAGGAGGAGAAGCACTATGAACAGTCACATCAATTCACTATCGCGTCGAGGTCGTCGGGTGACGATCGCGCTAGTGGCGGCCGCTGCGTCCGCTCTCATGCTCGTCGGCTGCTCGACGTCGGCGCCGGCTGGCGATACCGCCAAGAATGCGGCACCGGGCTCGGTCAAGCTTGGGATTGCGTACTGGGAGACTCGCACCTACGCCTTCCAGCTGATGCTCAAGGGCGCTCAGGCAGTTGCCTCGGTCGATCCCGCGATAGACCTGACCTCAGCGGCACCGGATGCGGGCGACCCGTCGAAGCTGCTGCCGTTGTTCCAAGCGATGGCACAAACGCAGAAAGCCGGCATCGTGCTCCAAACGCTTGCCGCTGACCCCTTCTTTCGCCCTGTGCAGCAAATAACCAGCAGTGGAACACCGGTCATCGCGATCGACGCGCCCCCGCCAGCCGACGCAGGAGTTGACCTCTTCATCACCAACGACAACGTTGCCCTCGGCAAGATGCTTGTCGACGAGATCATCAAGGGGATCCCGGTCGACGCCAAGGGCGAAATCGTCATTGGTACCAACGGGCCGGCCGTGCCGCCGCTGATAGCCCGCGTGGAGGGCATGAAGGCCGCTCTCGCTGCCCAACGGCCTGGAGTCACAGTTGTCGGGCCCGTCTCCACCTTCGGTACCTCGGGATCGAGCCAAGAGAACTACAGCGCGTGGGACGGAATCTGGCGCCAACATCCGACGGCCCTCGCATATCTTTCGCCAGCGGCGCAAGATGCTGTTTCACTCGGATTACTGCAGCAACGCAACAAGGTCAAGCTGCTGGCCGGCGGAATGGACCTCGAACCGGGCGCGCTGGAAGCGGTTCAGAACGGGTATATCACCGCGCTGGTTTCTCCCGAGCATTGGCTCAAGGGCTACATCGCGACGAAGCTTCTCGCGGCGCACGCCGAGAAGGGGACAGCGATTCCTAAGGGGATCTGGAACACCGGAGGACTTGTGGTCAACGCCGCGAATATCGCCGCGATTGTCGAGCGTCAGGCGAACGACGGCGCGCTACTGAAGGCTCTTGGTCCGGTCGGCGACGACCAGATTGCTAACTCCACCAAGTACCTGAAGTAGGAAATACACACGTGTATGCCCTCGAGGCGCAGGAGATCCGAAAGAGCTACGGCGGCGTTGTCGCCCTGAACGGGGCAGGCATTGCCGTTCGGCCTGGCTCAGTGCACGCGTTGCTCGGCGAGAATGGGGCAGGCAAATCCACTCTGGTCAAGATCATGACTGGAGCAACCCGCCCCGACTCGGGAACCCTGCGCCTCGATGGGCGCGATACCAAATTTGAATCGACTGCGGACGCCGTCGCGACCGGAGTCGCAATGGTCGCACAAGAACTCAGCCTCTTCCCCCACCTCTCCGTGCTCGCGAATCTATTTCCCATGCGAGAGCCGCGGTGGGGCCTGTTCGTCGACCGTCGGCGGATGCTTGAACGAGCCAAGCCGATCCTTGAGCAATTGGGCGTGACTGCCGACCCGTCGATAAAGGTGATGGAGCTCTCGCTTGCTGATCGGCAGCTCGTTGAAATCGCCAAGGCGCTTGTTGCGCAACCGCGAGTGTTGTTGCTCGACGAGCCGACATCCGCCCTGGAGGGACGCGCGACCGATCGGCTCCTCGGGATTCTCAGAGTATTACGCGAACGAAACGTCGCTGTTGTCTTCGTCAGTCATCTTCTCGAAGAAGTGATGAGCGTGTGCGACGAGGTCACTGTCCTCCGAGACGGCAAGGTTGTGATTCGCGGCGAGCAGATCAGCGACCACACGGTCCCATCACTGGTGCGAGCAATGATCGGGGACAAGCAGATCGCGGCGTACGAGACCGAAACCAGAGGGGTCGCTGAGCTAACAGTCGGCGCAGAATCGGGGCTTCACGCCACAGCGGTGGGACTCGGCGACCGGTTGTCGGAGGTCACCTTCACGGCGAATCCCGGCGAGGTTGTCGGCCTCGTGGGACTCACCGGCTCGGGGCCAACCGAGATGCTTCGGGTACTGGCAGGAATCGAGCGTCCGACATCTGGATCAGTCACGCTTCCTGGGGGGGTCCCCGCACCGCGGGGGCAGCGGCGGCATGTTTCTGCGGGTGTCGCCTACGTTTCTGGCGACCGCCGAAGACTTGGCCTCATGCTTGACAAACCTATCTGGGAGAACATCGTCCAGGTTCGGTCCATGGCGATGGCTCGCGATGGGTGGTTGCTGCGCCAGCCCCGATTGGCCGCTCGTGCTGAGCAACACATGGGACGCTTAATGATCAAGGCGTTGTCGTCATCCGCCCTCGCCGGGTCATTATCGGGCGGGAACCAGCAGAAGGTCGTTCTTGCCAAGTGGCTGGACAACGCGCCCACCACAATCCTGCTTGATGACCCCACTCGCGGAGTTGATGTGGGAGCGAGGGCCGAAATCCACCAGTTGCTGCGAGGTTCGGCCCAGGCTGGCGGTGTCGTGTTGTTGTACTCGACCGACCTCGAAGAACTGGTGACTTCCTGTGACCGGGTTTTGGTTTTCTATCGCGGGTCGATCTGCGCAGAACTTCGGGGGGCATCGAAGAGCTCCCGGGTGATGCTGCAGGTTATGAACACGGGACGAATGCAGGACGATTCGACCATCCCACTGGAGGGACAGTGACAGAGCAGGGGCCTGTTGCACGGTTAGGTGTCATCTGACTTGGCTTGCCTGGGAGGGTGGCCTGGAAGGATGGCATCGTGCCCAAGCCCTATCCGAGTGAGTTCCGTGACCACGTCGTTCGCGTCGCGAGGAAACGTGAATCTGGTGTGACGATCGAACATATCCCGAAAGACTTCGGCGTTCACCCGATGACGTTGCAGAAGTGGTTGCAGCGAGATGTGGTCGACGACGGAGCCAGGCCCGGCCAAACGCGAGCGGAGAGAGCAGAACTGCGTGAAACTCGAAAGCGGATCAGGCTCCTGGAGCAGGACAACGAGGCCCCCGGCGGGCGGCGGCATATCTGTCGCAGGCGAACCTGCCGGGAAAAGGTTCTACCCGCTCGTGAGGGAGCTCGCCGTCTCGGGGATTCCCGGGACAGTGACGTGCCGGGTTCTCAAGCTCTCTCGCCCGCCCCACCACCGGTGGCCGGTGTCTCCGGTCACCGATAGCGAGGTGGTGGAGGCGCATCGGGCGAACGCGCTACTCGACGCGCATCCAGATGACCCGGAGTTTGGGTATCGGCCCCTGGCCGATGAGGCTCGCGATGCGGGTGAGTCGATGGCGGACCGCACCGCGTGGCGGATCGCGTCGGCCAACTGGTGGTGCAGTGCGTTCGGGAAGAAGTGAGCGCGCAACGGCAAGAAGCCGTGACCCGCCGTGCATGACAACCATTGCACCGTTACCGATGAGAACGGTCGCGTCCGGCACGAGTTCACCACAGACGGCCCGAATCAGCTCTGCTTGACGGACATCACCGAACACAAAACCGCTTGGAAGGAAAGCTCTACCTCTGCACGATCAAGGACGGGCGGTTTCAAGGGGCCAGCGCTGCGTTGAGTCATCGTGGGATTTTCGGGGGATTTTCGTTTTTCTGGCCCGAATATGGGTTGCAGCCTGCTGTGCGAGTCACTTGTCACGGCGCAAACATGACTGGGTTTTCTCACCCACACTGGACCGGTGCATCCCGGCTCCGGATCGCCAGTTGGCTAATCAAGTTCGCAACATAATCTGGACTACAAAAGAACCGGTGGTCAGCACCTGCTTTTGCATTCGAAGCGATTCCTCAAGAGAGAGCGGGGATCTCGTTTTTGGACTCATCCGAATCTGCTTCACTCCCCAGATATTTACGATCGTCTGCGTGGCGCGGGTGGCGATTACCCGGCGGACCGGCTCAATCTTCCACGGCGAACTCGACACGAACTTCTGCAATTGCAGAAAATCAACACCCAGACGCTCCGCCATGGGCTGCATCGATTTACGTTTCCCATCGAGCATCAACCCGCGCAAATACAGGGACCCCTTGGCGCGTTGCTCTGCCCTGGGCAAGGACTTGAACACGTCCTCCACGAACCCTTCAAGCTCGGCCCGAACCGCCGCGATATCGACTTCCTTCATTCACGGAAATTAACAGAAACGCGCACCGATCAACAGTCGATACACCGAGATAACAAAGTACTGATACATGGTTCTTGCGGTGAGGATGGGCCCCGGATCGGGCCGCCGACCCGGGGCCCATCCGGTTCGAAGGAGATGAAGTTGAGATGCATGCGCCGCATGGCTACTCCCTCATCCCAGGAGTGGAAGGCGATGATGTCCCTACCGGCGAGATCGCGGGTGAGGGAGTTGTGCCCCGGGCCGATCAGTCCTCCGGTCGTCGATTGCAGCAACCGACCGTCTGCGAGCGGCGCAGGCGTCCATGGGCCGAGGGGTGATCCTGCACTGGCCCATGACACCGCGTAGTCCGGCCCGGTCCAGGCGCCACCGGAATAGGTCATCCAGTACTTGCCCCTCCGGTAAACCACGGATGGTCCCTCGAGCGTGTGCCAGTCGTAGACGCCGCTGTACATCGGGCGCTGCCGTTCATAAATCTGCCAGTCGGCGTTCGGGGCGAGCACAGCGGAGGGTGGTTCGGAGGGCCCGGTGGGTGACCTCATCGGCATGACCGCGAGATGGGTTCCCGGGCGTTCGGACTCGAGCACATCGCGAGCGAAGTAGAGGTACAGAGTGCCATCCTCTGCCCGGAATGGATGCGGGTCGATCGCGAAGGATTCGTTGGGTGTGAGGTTCAGGCCAAGATCGTGAAATGGTCCCAGGGGCGATTCGGATCTAGCGACTCGGAGGTGATGCCCGCGAATCCCGTGTCCGACTGAGTAATACATCCAGTACGCGCCGCCGTCCTGAATGACTTCTGGTGCCCAGTAGGCGTCCCCGAGGGCAGGATCGCCTCTTTCGAGCACCGGCCCGACGGATTTCCATTCGAGTAGATCCGCTGACGTGTAGGCCTCTACGATCAGCTGTGCAATGCCCTGAGCTGCGGGATCTGCCGAGCCGTACGCGATGAAGCTGGCGTCGGGCAATTGCAAAACGAAGGGGTCGGCGAAGTAGGTGTCGATGGCTGGCGCGTCCCTCATGCTGTGCCTTTCGACAGTTGCACGTACTGGAGTGCCGCGGGCGTAACAACCCGGGTGAGCTCGCCGTCAGGCTGTTCTTCGAGACGCACAAGGCCCATGCGGCGCAAGAACGCCGATTTGCCGTCGGCAGGGATGCCGAGCGAGGGCGCCGGGCCGATGAAACTGGTGCCCCCGTCCCCGGATTGGGCAACGATGAACTCTTCAACGTTCGCGCCGTTTGCGGCCCAGGACCAGTCGACGAAGTCGAACAGTGGCCACCAGGTGTATCCACGAATATCGATGCCTTCTTCGACGAGCTGCTTCACCTCGACGACCGAGTCGACGAGCCAACGCGATCGGAGTTCATCGTTGCCCTCGATGCTGGTTTCGGTGAGTGCGATTGGAAGGTTGTACCGATCGGCGAATGCGGTTAGCACCTCACGAAGCCCAGCGGTCCACTGATCGTGCGAGAGCTGGGTTACATTTCGGTGATCACCCCCGAGCCGACGGGGAGTCAGGTCGGGGTAGTAATTCACACCGATGATGTCGGGTGAAGACGGATTCGAGACAAGCCAATGCAGGTCGCCGATCCGTGCACCGTGTTTCAGCAGCCAATGGTGGGCGGGGTGGGCTGGACCCACCCGACCGAGAAGCAGGTCTGTGGCGAGCCAACCGACCATACGGAGCAGTGCCGCGTGGTCTTCGAGCTGAGCGTCGAGGTTGACGACGAGAGTTGCGGCCTCGACGTGGATGATCACAGCCTGAGGATTAGCCTGCCTAATCGCTGAGATCGAGCGAGACATCCCAAGCACCATCGGTATGGCGACCGCGACCCAGCCTCCCCACCCGCTCAGCGCCGGCGGCCACACCCCCCGTAGCCCGCAAAAGGACGCGGTCGTCACTGGCTCATTGAGGGGGGTGAAGTGGTTCACCCACTGGCGATACCGGTCAGCGAAGGCGGCCGCGAACTCCTCGATCGCGGCGGGGTAACCAGGATCGGCGAACGAGTGCTCCAGCCAGACGGGAGTCCCGTAGTGCACAAGATCGACGACGAGGGTGAGCCCGGCCTGCTCAGCGGCAAACGGAATGGCGTCATCCAGCTCAGCCCAATCGAAGACGCCGGGAGCTCGGTGAGCGAGCGGCCAGCTCACGCCGTAGCGAAGACCCTTCGCGCCGAGATCCCGGGCCAGCAACAGGTCAGAATCGCGGTTGGCGTTGTGACCGGTCAACTCGTGCTCGTCTAGTTCATGGGTCACTCCGTCGCGCGGGTAGACGCAGGTGTCTTCGATCCCGAGAATCCACGAGACGGCACCCTCGGCGAACAGCGGATGCTCGGTCACTTGAGACCCGTCGTTGCGACACCCTGAACG
The DNA here is from genome assembly GCF_035984695.1 of Glaciihabitans sp. GrIS 2.15. Lineage (NCBI taxonomy): Bacteria > Bacillati > Actinomycetota > Actinomycetes > Micrococcales > Microbacteriaceae > Glaciihabitans > Glaciihabitans sp. GrIS 2.15. Next base: position 8,860 of record NZ_JAXCHU010000017.1, on the reverse strand, counting down.
AAGAACCGTTGCGCCAGGAAGAAGGCAAGAGCGAGGGGCAGCAGTGAGATCGTGGCACCGGCCAGAAGAACCGCATGGTCGGTAACGTGCTGGCCTCCGAACAGCGTGAGCCCGGCAGGCAGGGTGCGCATATCTGGTGAACTCGTCACGATAAGCGGCCAGAGGAGGTCGTTCCATAGCGTCATGAAGTGGAGCACCGCGAGCGTTGCGAGGGCCGGCTTCGACAGCGGAAGGATGATTCGCGCATAGATGCGAAGGTGTCCGGCTCCGTCGATGCGAGCGGCCTCATCGAGTTCGCGCGGGATGGAGATGAATGACTGGCGTAGAAGAAAGATGCCGAATGCGCTGGTCGCGCGGGGGATAATCAGTCCCTGGTAGGTGTCGAGCCAGCCGAAGTGAAAAAGCTCGATGAACACCGGAATAAGGGTCACTTGGATCGGTACCATCAGTGTCGCGATTACGAGCCAGAACAGCAGTTTCGATCCGCGAAATTTTAATCGGGCGAGCGCGTAGGCGCACATCGAATCGAACAGAAGCAGCAACACGGTCGTGCCGCCTGCGAAAATCAACGTGTTGAGGAGCAATCGAAGAAATGGCAGCTGCTGCCAGATGGCGGTGTAGCCGTGCAGCGTCCAGGAGGTCGGGAACAGGCTCGCGGGATTACCGAAGAGATCAGCCTCGGAACGAAACGATCCCGACACCATCCAGACGAACGGCACCAGGGCGATAACGATCCCGATCGAAATGATCATCCACACCGTTGTTTTGCCAAGACGACGCCGAATCGACCCGCCCCGTGGGGATCGTACTCGGCCGATCGCGCGAAGGTCAGTCGACATCGTTGTACCTAAAGAGTCTGAGTTGGAACGCGGCGATGATCATGATCAGAGCGAATAGCACCCAAGCAATTGCCGACGCGTAGCCGATGTGGAAGTTCTGGAATCCCTCGCGGAAGAGTTGGGTCACGAGTGTGTCCGTGGAAAACAGCGGTCCGCCTCCGGTCATGACATAGACAAGGTCGAAGACCTGAAGCGAGTTGATCGTCAGGATCAGTGTTGTGAAGAGGATTGTTGGCCGGATGGTGGGGATTGTCACGTGCCACGTCAGCTGCCTGGCATTCGCACCGTCGATTCGCGCCGCTTCATAAAGGTAAGCAGGAACCGCTTTGAGCCCGGCGAGCAGCAGGACCATCGTGAATCCGAGGTTCTTCCAAACACTGACGAAGATGACGCTCGGTAGTGCAAGCGAGGTGCTCTGCAAAAAGTCGATCGGCTCCGCACCGATGGTATGAAGGATTCCGCCGACCAGACCGATGTCGGGATCAAGAAGGAATCTCCAAACCAAGCCGATCGTAGTGAGCGCAACAATCGTGGGAAAGAAAAAGATGGAGCGGGTGACCCGGTTGATCCAGGTGTCCCTGGCCAGCGCAGTTGCCAGCAGGTACCCGACAGCGAGTTGGGATGCGACGGAGACAACCGCAAAGGTCGCAGTTACCCTCAGGGCATTCCAGAACAGTTCGTCATGAAACAGTTTGACGTAGTTGCCGAAGCCAACCCACTCCTGGTTCGTTGCGCCGATCTGCCAGTTGAACAGGCTGTACCACAATGATTGCGTGATCGGGTAGACGATAAAGATGAGAATGATGAGCACGCTTGGTGCGATGAAGAACCACGCTGGCTGCAATCGGATGCCGAGTAATCGGAAGCCGTCCCCCCGGCCGCGCGGGCGAGAAGCTCGCGCGGCCGGGGTAACTTCAGTGCTTGTCATTAGCCCCTGCAGCCGGTGATCGCATCGATCTTCTTTGCCGCGTCGGCCGCTGCTTTGGCAACGTCCTCTCCGCGGGTGATCTGCCCGATGAACGGAACGTAGATTTCGGAGTCGACCTGGGTGGCTCCGGTAACTCCCGGGAGGTACAGGCGAGCGGTGGGCAGTGCTGCCGCGAAGGACGAGACAATTGCGTTCCCGCTCAGTTGTGCGTCCGCTCCGAGATCAGTGCGCACCGGCGGGAACCCAGACGCGAGTGCGAACTTCGTCTGCGCGCTTTTACCGGTGTACCAGGCGAGGAATTCCTGCGCCTCTTTCGGGTGCTTTGTTGATTTACCGATGGCGAGCGGAACGGTCGACGCAAGCGTCACAGTGCCATTGACTCCTGCGGGTATGGCGGCCACACCAAAGTCGACCCCGGCCGACTTGAATCCGGCCGCAGCCCATGGTCCGTTGATCTCCATCGCGGCCTTACCCGCACTGAACAAAGAATCGGCTTCGGCACCCGTTTTCCCGACCGGTGCGACCTTGTCTTTTGTTACCAGGTTCGCCCAAGTGGTCAGGCTCGAAACGCTCTTGGCCGAGTCGATTACCGCGCATCCCTTGGTATCGACGATGTCGGCTCCATCCAACCATTGCAGCACCGGCCACATCTGAATCGTCTCGTGGTCGGCAAGAGCCAGCCCGTAGTTACCACCGGCCGTCAGCTTCTTGGCATCGTCCTGGAACTCGGTCACCGTCTTTGGGGCGTCAGCGATACCGGCGGCCGCGAAGGCCTTCTTGCTGTAGTAAAGCTGCAGGGTCGCGATATTCGCCGGCACGGCATAGAGCTTGCCCTTAGCGGTGAAAGCCTTGATCGCTGACGGAGCGAGCTTGTCGACGTTGATGTCAGTTGCGCCGTTGCCCGTCGCCTCAAGAGGCAGGAGGGAGTTCGTCTCCAGGTACTTCGAGATCACATTCGGGTCGAAATTCGGGGTAGCCAAATCCGGCCCCTGGCCCGTAGCCCATGCGGCGGGTAACTTTTGAGCAATGGTGTCCCATGGCTGGACATCCATCGTCACCTGGATATTTTTGTGAGAAGCGTTGAAGTCGCTGATCAGAGCCTCGTAGGCTGGCCGATCACCGCCGGTGAACCCGGTCCACATACTCAATTTGACTGGACCAGAACTGGCCGGGGTTGCGCTGCTGCAACCTGTTAGTGCGATAGCTGCAACAAGACCGCCTGCTACGAGCACCGGTATTTTCCTCATAATATTGCTCTCCTTTGGGCTTTATGGGGTCGTGATTTCTTGGTGGAAGACAGATCGGCCCTGTCTGGTTGTGCGATCAGCATCCGCAGGACTGCCGCTCAACGAGCGTCACCGGGAGGATCGCATGCGCGTCCTGTGGGGTGACGGTGTCGCCAGCGATAAGTCCGAACAGACGTTCGGTCGCAAGCCGCGCCATTTCTTCAACGGGCACGTGCATTGTGGTGATCGAGGGAGACGTGACCCGGCTCAAGCCGAAATCGTCGAATCCGATGATCGAAATCTGGGTGGGTACCGCACGCCCGAGTTCTGTGAGTCGGGTCATCGCACCGAAAGCCATCTCGTCGTTGGCTGCGAATATGCCGTCCACGGTATGGCGGATGGTGCGTACTGCTTCGACGGCAACTCGTCCGGAATCCTCGCTATAGTCGCCGAGCACGACCTCGGCCATAACGTCGTGCCGGTCAGCCGCGGCGATAAAACCGTTTCGACGGTCGATGGCGCTCTGGTGGTCGAGCGGCCCGCTGAGGTGCAGAAGGCTTGTGCGGGAGTGGGCGAGGATCAGGTGCTCAGTCGCCGCATAAGCGGCCGCTTCATCATCGACCCCGACGCTGACGGCCTCCGGAAAGTATGGGAATCGACCAACCAGTACGACCGGTATGCCGCTGGAGAGAAGATCTCCGATGTTGTTGTCCTGCACCGCTGCGCTGGTGACAATCGCTCCGTCTACCGATCCTGAGCGGATTACTCGTTCGTACGCGGCCATACCGTGTGACTCATCCGGGTTGGTCGAAATGATCACCTGGGCGTCTTTTTCGTTGGCAACCTGTGTCACGCCCGTCAGGACGTGCATGAAGTAGGCGTGCCCGAAAACATGCTGACCCGTGTTCGGCACGATCACGGCAATCGCACCGGCAGCTCTCACCCGCAGCGCCCGGGCTGCTGAATTGGGAACATATCCGAGGGTTTTCGCCATCCCCTTCACTCGCAGACGAGTGTCGGTACCAATTCGCGGATGATCCTGCAACGCCATCGAAACGGCGCTAACTGACAGATTAACCTTTTCCGCGATATCGCGAAGTGTCACGCCCGAACGCGCCCTGTTGGGACCAGGCACCACCGTCACCGCCAATCACTCGCTAAATTATGGTCAATCGTTCAAGCACCGATTTGTTGCTTCTAAACCAAATGCTGAATCGTTGTAGCAGACGCTATGCCAATTAATTAGCACTGTCAATCTCGGCCAAGGATTTCGGAAAAAAGTCTTTTCTCATGTAGGAAATTATTTTTCAGCGGTATAGTCAGCGAATTGGTTTGGGTGCGATAGAGCCGGGCTCTATTTTTTTAATGGAGTGCTTTAACGTTAAAGCATTAACGAGCGCATCCTCTCTTATCCAGGTCACCACACGGTCCGAGCAACGTTGCTGAGGGAAAGAAGCACAGGATGAGCACTCGATTCACGTCACCGCGACTCAGAGGGAAAGAAAGACCTTGGCGAATTGCCGCAGCCTCGCTGTTGGGAGCTATCACTCTCTGCGTTGGATCTCTGTTTGGTGGCACCATTGCCGCTCAAGCGTTGACTCCTTTGCCTTGCGATATCTATGGGAGTGCGGGAACGTCCTGTGTGGCCGCCTACAGTTCCGTCCGTGCTCTGTACAAGGGCTACAGCGGACCCTTGTACCAGGTACAGCGCGCATCAGACAACGCGACCTCCAGCGTGTCGGTTCTTGCGGCAGGCGGCTACGCCAACGCTGCCGGACAAGACTCGTTTTGCGCAGGAACGTCCTGTCGGATCACGGTGATATTTGACCAGTCGCCACAACATAACGATCTGACGATAGAGCCGGCCGGGGTGCAAGGGCCTGCGAACGTTGGCGCTATCGCCAATGCTCTTCCCACGACGGTCGCTGGGCATGCGGTCTACGGGATCTTTCTGCCACCCCAGACCGGATATCGCCGCAGCGCGACCTCAGGCATCGCAGTCAACGGACAGCCCGAGACAATGTACGAGGTGGCAAGCGGCACAAACGTCAATAATGGCTGCTGCACGGACTTCGGCAACGTTGAAACCCAGGAAGTGGATACGGGCGCGTCCCACATGGCCAGACCCTGAGCGACGGCACCCTCCTGCGAGCGAACTGCTTAGCATCGAGAGCGGTTGCACACCCCACCAAGCGGCGACGGTGCCATCCCAGGAGCAGAATCCGCCGGTCGGCACCTCTGCCGAGAGCCGCGATAGGCTCACAGCTTGCGCTGCGGCCTCGGCGGGATCCCCGCCGGGCTCGGCGGCGGGGCTGTTCAGGTTCGTGGCGCAAAGACCCGGGGCGAGAGCGTTGACCTTGAAGGATCCGTGCGCGGCTAAAGCCTGTGCACAACCAACGGTGAGAGCAATGAGGGCAACCTTCGAGGAGCGGTATGCCGCCCCAGCCCCACCCATCCGGTAGTCGAACTGCGGGTTCAGCCCAGTCCACACCGGGCCAGCAAATCGGCAACAGGCCGACATCTTGACCGCTGGCGTCCGGAGCGAGGACCTCTACGTCGACCACGATATCTCTTGAGCTCAAGCATCACGACCGAATTTCGACCGCGTGCTTGACGCTCTCGAGGCTGGCGACACTCTCGTCATCAAGACTCTGCACCAGTTCGGGCGATCGACGCAGACGCACGCTTTCGCCGAGGAGTTCCGCGGCCTCGGCGTCGGTCTCCGCGTATTAAATCCGGGCGGCGACGGCGGCAGCATCGCCAGCAGCCGGGGCCGCATACTCCCCGGCTGCGCCAGCCACATCTTTCGCCGCGCGATGCGCATCCCGGGCCGTAACACGCTGCAACGTCGTTCGTTTGGCGCCGTGCGCAAACTCCCAGGCCGACACGATAGTCAACCGCGGCCGCAAATCTTCCGATTTGGCCTGCTCAAACAGGGGAAGCACTGCTTGTGTGCTCGCCACTGCGTATCGACTACAACTCGCAGCTCTTCCATACTCAGCTCGAAGTCACTTTTCCTCATCGGCATGCGTCTACTCTGGCCCATGACCACTCGAAAGCCGGACGGTCAACGCGGCCGGCGTGGAGCCACGCCACGCTATGGCTAAGCGCACTGACGCCGTGTCCGCTGGGGATTGTTCAGGGGGCAATTCTGCCCGTCACAGACGGGATGGAGACGCGATTCGCCTTGCTGCCTCGACGACGAAGCGGCGACGTGCTAACCGCTCCTGCTGGTCGTGGGGTCCTGCGCCGGTGAGCATCTCGGCCAGCTGAGGTACGGTCTGCCACCAGGCGGCCAGGGCGATCAGAGCAAAGACGAGATGTGCAGGATCGATGTCGCGATCGAGTAGGCCGTCACGCTGAGCGGTGGCGAAGCGTGCCACCTTCTCCCGGTAGTGCGTCGTACGCACCTGGGCGTCGGCGGGCGGGCCGTCTTGTAGCCCCTCCCACTGCAGCAGGCGGCCCAGTTCGGGATGGGCCGCGTGGTAGTCGTATGTGGCGCCGGCGAACTCACCGATGTCGTCTAAACCGACCCCGGTGAGTTCGACTGCTACGGCAAGGCGCTCCAACTCCGTCGCCAGCACGAGTCCCCAGAGAGCCTTCTTGTCGCCGAAGTAGCTGTAGAGCCTTTCCTTATTCACACCGGACCGAGCTGCGATCGAGGCCACGGTCGTGCCCTCGAACCCCCGAGCGGCGAATTCCACGAGTGCGGCATCACGAAGCCGACGCTTTGTCCCATCCGTATCCCAGGCCATCTTCAAAGATTACCAACACTTGAGTTGGAGATGAGATGGATCTCTGGTAAAGTTCCAACTACATCGTTGGAGTTGGAGAGGAATATCATGACAGACACTAACCGTCTTCCTGCAGAGGTCCGTTCACCCGGACCGGGCATGGTCGCACTGGTAACTGGAGGAAACAGCGGCATCGGATTCGAGACGGCGCGACAGTTAGTCGATCACGGCGTGACCGTATGGATCGGTGCACGCGACCTCGACAAGGGACAGCGGGCTGCGAATGAACTCGGCTTCGCTGCGCGCGTCGTGCAACTGGACGTCACGGATCCGTCATCGGTCGCCGCGGCCGTTCAGCAGATCGGCGAGCTGGACATCTTGGTCAACAACGCGGGAGTGAATCCTGGCGGCGAAGACATTACCGGTGCCACCCTTGAGCAGCTGCGGACAGCGTACGAGACCAACGTCTTCGGTCTCATTTCCGTCACACAGGGGTTCCTTCCCGCGTTGCAGAGATCGGCGCACCCTCGTATCGTCAACGTATCCAGCGGGACCGGATCACTCACCTGGAACAGCAGCCCGAACCCGCAGTTCGACTGGGAACGGGTGAAGGGTGGCGGCTTGGCCTACCGGAGCTCGAAGACCGCCGTCAACGGCGTCACAATGCTGACAGCTCAAGCCCTCGGTGAGAAGATCAAGGTGAATGCCCTGGCGCCGGGTCTGCGCCTCACCAATCTCATTGCCGGTATGTCCGTCGGCGGTGACCCGGCCGAAGCCGCTACGGGAGCCGTCCGTCTCGCGCTCCTGCCTGACGACGGCCCCACGGGAGCCCTCTGGTCTTGGGATGGCACACGCGCCCCCTGGTAGTGAAAGAACCGCGGGTGTCTGACGAGCCAAGCCAAGCCAATACGGGTTTAACGCCGAGCGCTAAACGTACTCAAATACGATGACCGTTGGACGAACCCTAAGCGGGGTCGTTTCTTCTGCCGCCGCTGCTACCGTGTTAGTTCTCCTGCTTTGCGTCCGTGTCGGCATCGACACCGAATGCGGCTAACTGTGGCGGCTCGCGCAGACTGCGTTTAAGCTCGGCGAAACCCGCGAAGCGCGCCAACCCGACCACATGGTCCCACAGCTCGGCCGCCGCGTCATCGCGTGGCAGTCGGCTGATCACCGGCCCGAAGAAGGCCAAACCGGCGGGTGGTTCGAAGTGGATGATGGGCGTGCCGACGTCTTTTCCCGTCAGCGAGAGCGCCTCGTCCGTCTCCTGCTGAATTTCCAGATCCCATGACTCGTCGTCGAGAGCCTCCGCCAGCCCGAGTGGTAGGCCCGCCTCGGCGAGGATCGGCTCCGCGAACTCACGCGTCCCGCAAAGCTCACGCACCTCACCCTCGGTCCGCTGGTCGTCTGGGTTCGGGGCAGTGTCGAAGATGTGGGCCCCGAAGGCGGCGTATAACGGCGCGATCACCTCGCGCCCGTGCTCCGCTCGCGCCCGGGCAGCTACCCGCAAGAGCCGGAGCCCGGTGGTGTGGCCCGCTTCATACTCCGGAGGGAAGTGCGCGTCGTAGCCGACCTGGGCATTGATCAAGCGCAAAGAGATGAACCGCCAGTCCACGGTGTAATCGCGCTGCTTCTGCACCTGCCTCACCCACTTGCTCGTCATCCAAGAGAAGGGGCAGACCGGATCGAAGTAGAAGTTGATGTCGGCGTCCATGTTTTCCTCCTAGGTCAGGGGCACAGACAAGACTGAGGTTGTGGCTTTTCAATTCAGATGCCAGCAATTCTTCTGAACTAAAGGGCCGCATAGCTCCCGGGGTTGCAGTGGTGGTCGGTGCCAATGCCCAGAATAAGCTCCCGACCACATCTAATCAATCGATCGAGTTGACTCATAGGAAACCTCCGCGTAGTCGTATTCGTTGTCTCAGATGAGGTTCTCCGCTTCGGTGTGGTGTGCGACTCAGGGGTCGGATAAGGGTCACGCCCGTTTCTATGAAGCTGACAATGACGTAGCGGCAGGCTGTGACGAAGAACAAAGCACTCCCGTATCGGGCCGCTTTTCGGGCCGGTAAGAGCCGGATCCTGAATGAAATGGTGGAGCTGACCGGGTTGGTGGAGCTGACCGGGTGGCATCGTGAA